>NZ_DEPM01000166.1:0-4208 GCF_002358775.1 Martelella sp. UBA3392 | reverse complement strand
GCCCATGTCGGGCATGCCGCCGCCGGCGCTTTCCTTCTTCGGAGCATCGGCGATCATGGCTTCGGTGGTGATCAGCAGCGAGGCAACCGAGGCTGCGTTCTGCAGGGCCGTGCGGACAACCTTGACCGGATCGACGATACCCATGGCGATCATGTCGCCATATTCGCCGGTCTGGGCGTTGTAGCCGAAGTTGTCGTCGTTCTTGTCGAGGATCTTGCCGACAACGATCGAAGCTTCGTCACCCGCATTGGTCGCGATCTGGCGAACCAGCGACTGGAGCGCACGGCGGACGATGTTGATGCCGGCTTCCTGGTCGTCGTTCTCGCCCTTGGAGGCGATCTTGGTGGAGGAGCGCAGCAGGGCCACGCCACCGCCGGGCACGATGCCTTCCTGAACGGCCGCGCGCGTCGCGTTCAGAGCGTCGTCGATGCGGTCCTTCTTTTCCTTCACTTCGACTTCCGTGGAGCCGCCAACGCGGATCACGGCAACGCCGCCGGCGAGCTTGGCAAGGCGTTCCTGCAGCTTTTCGCGGTCGTAATCGGACGTGGTTTCCTCGATCTGGGCCTTGATCTGGGCAACACGGGCTTCGATGTCGGACTTCTGGCCGGCACCGTCGACAACCGTGGTGTTTTCCTTGGTGATCGAGACCTTCTTGGCAGTGCCGAGCATGTCGAGGGTAACATTTTCGAGCTTGATGCCGAGATCTTCGGAGATGACCGTGCCGCCCGTCAGGATGGCGAGGTCTTCGAGCATGGCCTTGCGGCGATCGCCGAAGCCAGGCGCCTTGACGGCTGCGATCTTGAGACCGCCGCGCAGCTTGTTGACGACGAGGGTCGCAAGCGCTTCGCCTTCAACGTCTTCAGCAATGATCAGGAGGGGCTTGTTCGACTGAACGACAGCTTCCAGAACCGGCAGCAGAGCCTGAAGGTTGGAGAGCTTCTTTTCGTGCAGCAGAATGTAGGCGTCTTCCAGTTCAGCAACCATCTTCTCGGAGTTGGTCACGAAATAGGGCGACAGGTAGCCGCGGTCGAACTGCATGCCTTCAACGACTTCGAGTTCGGTTTCGGCGGTCTTGGCTTCTTCAACCGTGATGACGCCTTCATTGCCGACCTTCTGCATGGCGGCGGCAATGTCTTCGCCGATCTGCTTTTCGCCATTGGCGGAAATGGTGCCGACCTGGGCGACTTCTTCCGACGTGTTGATCTTCTTGGCCTTGGCCTGAAGATCCTTGACGACTTCGGCGACGGCGAGGTCGATACCGCGCTTCAGGTCCATCGGGTTCATGCCGGCGGCAACGGCCTTGTTGCCTTCGCGGATGATCGAGGAAGCGAGAACGGTTGCCGTCGTGGTGCCGTCACCGGCAATGTCGTTGGTCTTCGAAGCAACTTCGCGGACCATCTGGGCGCCCATGTTCTCGAACTTGTCTTCCAGTTCGATTTCCTTGGCGACCGAAACACCGTCCTTGGTGATGCGCGGAGCGCCGAAGGACTTTTCGATAACGACGTTACGACCCTTGGGGCCAAGCGTGACCTTGACGGCGTCGGCGAGCACGTCAACACCGTGCATCATCTTTTCGCGCGCAGTGCGGCCGAATTTGATTTCTTTAGCAGCCATTTGAAAACTCCTGGTTTATCAAAACCTTATGGGCAGGTGCCCGGCTGGTTGGAAAGGTGGATCGTGGGAAGGCGCTTGATTAAGCGACGATGCCCATGATGTCGGCTTCCTTCATGATCAGAAGGTCTTCGCCGTCGAGCTTGACTTCGGTGCCCGACCACTTGCCGAACAGGACGCGGTCGCCGACCTTGACGTCGAGCGCGACAACATTGCCGCTGTCGTCACGGGCGCCGTTGCCGACAGCGACGATTTCGCCTTCCTGCGGCTTTTCCTTGGCGGTGTCGGGGATGATGATGCCACCCTTGGTCTTTTCTTCAGACTCCACGCGGCGTACAACGACGCGGTCGTGCAGGGGGCGGAAAGAAATGCTTGCCATTGTCTATACCCTCGATCGAATGACATTCGCGACCGTTTTCGCGGTCGCATGGATCAGTGTTAGCACTCCTCACTAGAGAGTGCTAATAACGGTGATTTAAGAAGGGGAAGAAGCGGTGTCAAGAAACGGCTTCAAGTTTTTTTTGATCGCCGTCGGAACTTTTTCAGGCCGCCTATTGCCGGCTTCATACAGGTTTTATGCCGTGATCGTAACCCCGACCCTTGATATCAATGCGGAATCATTTCCACCCGGATTGCGAGGACATTGTGACGGTCGCTGCGACAGAGGATAAAAAGCCGGACTTCAGCGAGCTTGTCAGCGTATTCGCGCGTATCGGGCTCCTGTCCTTCGGCGGGCCGGCCGGCCAGATCGCGCTGATGCATCGGATCATCGTTGACGAGAAGCGCTGGCTTCCGCCCGACCGATACCTTCACGCCCTCAACTACTGCATGCTGCTGCCCGGTCCCGAGGCCCAGCAACTGGCGACCTATGTCGGCTGGATGCTCCACGGGGTGCGGGGCGGCATTGCCGCGGGTCTGTTGTTCGTGCTGCCGGGTTTCGTTCTGATTGTCGCGCTCGCGGCGCTCTATGCGACGCTCGGCGATGCCGCGTGGCTGGAAGCGATCTTCATGGGGCTGAAGGCGGCGGTGCTCGCCATCGTCGTGCAGGCGTTGTGGCGCATGGCGGGGCGCTCGCTCAAAGGGCCGGTGTCGGTGGGGCTCGCGCTCGCGGCCTTTCTGGCGCTGTTCGTCTTCGGCGTGGCCTTTCCGGTCGTGGTGCTGGCAGCCGGGCTCGTCGGTTATGTGTTCATGCGTCGACCGGTGGTGGCCGAGCCTGATATCCCGGTGAAGCGGGATTGGCGCAGGCGCGGTGTCTCCACCGCCGGAACCCTTCTGCTTTGGACGGCGATATGGCTGCTGCCTCTGTTCGCGCTGGCCCCGTTCGGCGATTTCCACACGCTGACCGATATTTTCGGCTTCTTCATAAAGATCGCGCTGTTTTCCTTCGGCGGGGCCTATGCGGTGCTGACCTATGTGGCGCAGGAGGCGGTGGCCACCTACCACTGGCTGACGCCGGCCGAGATGATGGACGGGCTGGCCCTTGCCGAGACGACGCCGGGGCCGCTGGTGCTGGTGCTGTGCTTCGTCGGCTTTCTGGCGGCCCATGCCGCGCCGGTCTTCGCCGCGCCGCTTGCCTCCGGCATCATCGGCGCGGTTCTGACCGCCTGGGCGATCTTCGTGCCAAGCTTCCTGTTCATCTTCGCCGGCGCGCCCTATGTCGAGGACCTGCGCCGCAATGCCGCGCTTTCCGGGGCGCTCGCCGGCATCGGCGCGGCGATTGTCGGCGTGATTGCCAATCTCTCGCTCTGGTTCGCGCTCAATGTCCTGTTCAGTTCGGTGGACCGGATCGCGCTGTTTTCTCTGCCGCCGTTCATGCGCGCGAGCCTGATATGGCCGGACGGGACAAGCCTCGACCCGGCCTCGCTTGCCATCAGCGTGGCGGGGATTGTCGCGCTCATCAAATTCAGGGTCGGCATTTTGCCGCTTCTTGCGGGCGCCGCGCTTACGGGGCTTGCCATCGGCACGCTGTTGTGACCATTTGTCCGCGCCTTCCAAGGAACAAGGAAAATCCATGCCGAAACCGATCGACGCTCTCCGTGCGCTTCATGCCGATTACGATGTCATGCTCTGCGATGTCTGGGGCGTTCTTCACAATGGCGTGGCCTCCTTCGATACGCCGAAGGCGGCGCTTTCCGAGGCGCGCCGCGCCGGCAAGACGGTGATCCTGCTCACCAATTCGCCGCGGCTTGGACCGTCGGTCAAGGAGCAGCTTGCCGCGCTCGGCGTGACGGATGAAAGCTTTGATGCCATCGTGACCTCCGGCGACGTGACCCGGACGCTGGTCGCCGAAGGCCCGCGCAGGCTCTATTATCTGGGCCCGGAGCGCGACGCCGACCTTTACGGGGATACCGGGGTCGAGAATGTCGGCGAGGCCGATGCCGAGGGCATTCTGTGCAGCGGCTTCAAGGATGATGAAACCGAAACGCCGGAAGACTATCGCGATCTGCTGACGCGTTTTGCGGCGCGCGACCTGCCGCTGATCTGCGCCAATCCCGATCTCGTGGTCTCGCGCGGTAACCGGCTCGTGCCCTGCGCTGGCGCGCTCGCGGCACTTTACAGCGAACTCGGTGGTCAAACCCGCATCGCCGGCAAGCCCC
>NZ_DEPM01000082.1:1296-6039 GCF_002358775.1 Martelella sp. UBA3392 | reverse complement strand
CAAGCTCGGCCCGAAGAAGAAGGAGGGCGACCGGCAGGCGCCCGAGGGCTTCTATCCGCTTTCCAAGGGCCTTTTGAATCCCTATTCGCAGTATTTCCTGGCGATCAATACCGGCTATCCGAACCGTTATGACCGCGCCAACCAGTTCACCGGCTCCGACCTGATGATCCACGGCGCCTGCTCCTCGCGCGGCTGCTATTCGATGACAGACGAGCAGATACTGGAAATCTTCGCCTTCGCGCGCGATGCCTTTTCCGGCGGCCAGCAGGCGATCATGCTGCAGGCTTACCCGTTCCGCATGACCGCGGAAAACATGGTGCGCCACCGCTATAACGAGAACTATCCCTTCTGGCAGATGCTGAAGGAAGGCTACGACTATTTCGACGTGACCCACAAGATTCCGGACGTCGATGTCTGCGGCGGCGAATATCTGTTCAACAAGGACCCGGTCAATGGCGGCGATCTCGCCTCCGATCGCGCCTGCCCGGTCATGGCGTCCAATCTTACCGCCCAGGACAAGATGGCGCTGGCTCAGAACCAGAGCGACTATCAGAAGCAATTCGCCAAGGCGCTCGCGGAGAACGACGACAAGGTCTGGATCGATCCGAGCGAAGCAGAACGCAAGGCCATCGTCGCCGATCTGCGCGAGGACCCGACCGATGCGCTCTACCAGCCCACCGGTTCCTCGCTGGAAGCCGGCCGCTTCGTGACCGTGGAACAGTATCGGATTTCGAAATACGGCCCGCTGGAAACGCCGGAAGATGTCGCTGCCGAAATCGATACCGTCACCCAGACGGCCGCGATCCCGGATGTTCCGGACGTGCCGGTTTCCTCTTCGGTTCCGATTCCCGAGCCGAGCCCGATGGCGGCCTATGCCGAGCCGGAGCAGCCCACTAAAGGCGACAGGCCTTTCTGGAAATTCTGGTGAGCGACGGCTTCGTGCCGCAGTCCTTCCATTATGATCTGAAGGGGCTGAAATGCCCGCTGCCGGCGCTGAAGGCCGGCAAGCGTCTGGCCGAGCTTGCGCCCGGAAGCCTGCTGACTGTGGAAACCACCGATCCGCTTGCGGTGATCGACATCCCGCATCTCTGCCAGCAGAACGGCCACCGGCTGATTGAAAGCGTGGCGACCGAGAGCGGTCATCGTTTCGTGATCGCGCGATCGTGAACTCTGTCAGCGCCTGAAGCCGAAGGCCGCAAGCGGATTGTCCTCAAGCGCGGCCCGGTCCGGACGGTCGACCGCCGGCCGGTCCAGGAAGCTTGCAAACAGATCGCGCACCGCCTTCTCGCCGAGGTCCGCTCCAATCACGACGATCCGGGTTTCAGGCGCGCTGTCCTCCGGCCAGCCGGCGAGATAACGCGATGGGTAGACGGTGGTGCCGACGCCGTGAATCACGAGCGGACGAGGCTCGCCGGCAATCGCCACGATCCCCTTGATCCGCAGGATATGGTCGCCGTGTTCGCGGGCAAGGCGATGCTGGAAGGCTTCGATGACCTGTCGCGACGGGAGCGCGTCCGCAAGAAGCGCGAAGGCGCGGATATGCTCGTCATGTCGATTGACGTCGTGATGGTGGTGGTCGTGGCCGGTTTCGGCCGCCCGCAGCCATTCCCCGACCTCGGCCGATTTGCGCGCCGGGTCGAACAGGCCCGCCACCAGGAGATGGGGATTGGCGGCCATGGGCGTCGCGCCGTCCACGATTTCCGCGGTCGGGTTGATGGCGGAAAGCCGCGCTGCGAAGCTTTCCGCGCTCTTGGCGGAGACGAGATCTGTCTTGGTGATGACGAGGCGATCGGCGACCGCGACCTGGCGTGCCGCTTCATCGTGACGTTCGATCGCATCGATGCCAGTCACCGCATCCACCAGGGTCACCACGCCATCGACCGAAAAGGCGGCGGCGATCGCCGGATGCGCCATGATCGCCATCAGCACCGGAACCGGATCGGCAAGGCCGGTGGTCTCGATGATCACCCGGTTAACCGGTTTGATCTTCCCGGTCTGCATCCGGTCCAGCAGGTCGGCGAGCGTGTCGATCAGCTCGCCGCGGACGGTGCAGCACAGGCAGCCATTGGCAAGCTCGATGACCGAATCGCCGGAGCGTTCGACCAGAAGATGGTCGATGCCGACCGCGCCGAATTCGTTGATGATCACGGCCGCGTCGGCAAGCGCCGGATCACCGAGAAGGCGGTTCAGAAGCGTCGATTTGCCCGCGCCGAGAAAGCCGGTGACGATCGAGACGGGGATGGGATGCGATGGCTGATACATTCTGGCTTCTATTGCTCGGGCCGGGCATAGGGCAGCGGCACATAGGTGAGATTATCGAGCGCGCCCGCCACGGTTTCGGTGTCGTTCGGCAGGCGGAAGGCGTCGATGGTCGCGTATTCCTTCGGCAGCGGCTTCAGATAGGGCGACTTGAAGATGTAGTTGCCGTCCTCGTCGCGGATATCGCCGCGATCCTGCACGGCCTGCGCGCTGCAGACCTCGCTGGTGATATCGGCAACGGGGCGATCCGGAGCGGGCGGCGGCAGATAGGTCGAAAGCTCCGGCCCGGAGCGATCGTTGGACGTCAGCCCGGCCTGCAGCAGCTCGGCGGCCTTGTCGGCGCGCGCGGGCACGCTGTTGGCGCCGAAGGCGACGGCAATCACCTCGCGGCCGCCGCGCTTGGCCGAGGACACCTGATTATAGCCCGAGGCGCAGACGAAGCCGGTCTTCATGCCCGTGGCGCCGTCGAAATTGCCGACCAGAAGATTGGTGTTACGGTATTTGCCGCTGTCGGCGGCAATGCCGGGGATGGTGAAATAATACTGGTATTCCGGAAAGTCGCGGCTCATAGCAAGCGCCAGCACCGCCATGTCGCGCGCGGTGGTATATTGGCCGGTCTGCGGATTGGCCATCGAGGTCATGCCGTTGGCATTGACGAAATGGGTGTCGACCATGCCGAGCTCCGCGGCCTTGGCGTTCATGCGCGCGATGAAGGCATCGCGGCCGCCGATCGCGGCATCGGCCACCGCATGGGCGGCGTCATTGGCCGAATGGACCAGCATCATCTTCAGCGCGTTGTCGACCGTCACCCGCGTGCCCGGGGCGAAATACATCTTCGAGGCGGGCTCGTTGGCGGCGGCGGCGGAAAAGGTGATCGCCGCGCGCGGATCGAGCCGACCCGCTTTCATGTCCTCGAACACCAGATAGGCGGTCATCAGCTTGGTGAGGGACGCCGGATACCATTTCTTGAACGGCTCATTGGCAAACAGCACGCGCCCGGTTTTGGCATCGACCACGATATAGGGATGAGCGAGCGCCGCCGCGCCGACGGAAACCAGCGTTGCGAGCACTATTCCGGCGAACAGCACAGCGGCGGCCATCTTCCGACCAATGTGCCGGGTTGTCGACTTCGTCCTGGCGATTTGAAACACGGTAGCTCTCTCTACTTGCCTGTCGGCTGCTATCGATATACCCCTTTAAGGGCTCGTCTTGTTGATGCGGACACGCTCAATATTAGCGTGTTTTACAACGAATTTTGCAAAAATGCAGGGGTATCATTAATGCCGGTGCTGAACTACGCCGCCGAACTCCAAAGTCAAGCGACCGAATGGCGCCATCACCTTCATCGGCATCCGGAACTTCTCTACGACGTCGAGGCGACGGCGGGCTTCATAGCAGAACAATTGCGGCAGTTCGGTGTCGACGAGGTCGTTGAAGGCATCGGCCGCACCGGGCTTGTCGGCGTCATCCATGGCCGGGCGGGCGAGGGGCGCACGATCGGCTTGCGCGCCGACATGGATGCCTTGCCCATCAATGAAAAAACCGGCCGTCCGTGGGCCTCGACGGTTCCCGGCAAGATGCATGCCTGCGGCCATGACGGCCATATGGCGATGCTGCTGGGTGCGGCGAAATACCTCGCCGAGACGCGGAATTTCAGGGGCAGGGTGGTCGTGATCTTCCAGCCGGCGGAGGAAGGCGGCGGCGGCGGCAAGGCGATGATCGAGGACGGGCTGATGGAGCGGTTCTCGATCGCCGAGGTCTACGGCATGCATAATTTCCCCGGCCTTCCCGTGGGAGAATTCGCGATCCGGCCCGGCCCGATCATGGCGGCGACCGACGAGTTCCGGATTCTGATCCGGGGCAAGGGCGGTCACGCGGCCCAGCCGCACACGACCATTGATCCGGTCGTGATCGGCAGCCAGATCGTCGGCGCGCTGCAGACCATCGTCTCGCGCAACGCCGATCCGGTCGGCGCGCTTGTGGTCTCGGTGACCGAATTTCATGCGGGCTTTGCCCACAACGTCATCCCTTCGGAGGCCGAACTCGGCGGCACGGTGCGCTCCTTCACGCCGGAAAACCGCGACATGGCGGAGCAGCGGCTCAAGGCCATCGCCGAAGGCATTGCCGCCGCCCAGGGCGGCGAGGCCGTGGTGACATACACCCGCAACTATCCCCCGACGGTCAATCACGAGGAAGAGACGCGCCATGCCGCGGATGCGGCGATCGCGGTCGCGGGGGCGGAGGCGGTCAACACCGCGGTTGCGCCCTGGACGGCGGCGGAGGATTTTTCCTACATGCTGGAGGCAAGGCCCGGCGCCTTCATCATGCTCGGCAATGGCGACAGCGCCGGCCTGCACAATCCTGACTATGATTTCAACGACGAGGCGCTTGCCCACGGCATTTCCTACTGGGTCCGCCTTGCCGAAGCCCGCCTCGCCGCCTGAGCCATGGCTGCCGCAAAGCAAAAACAGGGCTTTTCATCGG
>NZ_DEPM01000082.1:0-876 GCF_002358775.1 Martelella sp. UBA3392 | reverse complement strand
GTCGGGATCACCAAAGATTTCAATCAGATAGTCTATCATGCGTTCCTACACGTTCCTGGAGGCGTTCCTACACGTCCGTTTTTGGTGTGTTCACGGCCTTCCGGCGGGCGATTCGGAGCTCCGCAACATGGCGTGTCTTGTCCAGTGTCGAGCGATTGTAACGCGTCGTCGTCTGGATGTTTTTATGATTTGCATGATGACGTAGGTGTTCGATATCGGCGCCTGCATCCGAACCTTCCGTCACGCCACCAGCTCGGCTGTCGCGGTTCCAGACATCCTTCGGAACACCTGCCTCCGTCGCGACTTCTCGCCAGATCTTGTAGAAGTGGCGATATCGGTATGGAAGGCCTGTCGTCTCGGATGTTACAACCGGCCCGACCCGTTTTTTCTTGCGGTATCATGTCCAGCAGTTGCCTGAGCATAGGGTAAGCACGAGTGTCATGTTCGGCCGTTTGTCCCGTTTTGCTCGTCGGCTTGGATAGCACACCGTCGGGGTCAATGTGCGACCAAAGCAGTCCGTCGACCCATCGTTGTCCGCGATCCAGAATACCTCCGGTTTCCGCTTCTATAGACGTCTCCCAACGTCCAATGACATCGATTTGTCTTAGGGTCAGGTCGAATTGAAGAGCTTGCGCGATAGCGATCGACAGGAGGCCGTTCTCTGCGGCCTTTTCGCAAATTGCCTGAGCTTGATCATAGGTGATTGACTTCGTCCGCGCCGCTGGTGCAGTGAACTCCATGCCGGAAAAGATCGTTGCCAACCGGAAGCAGTCCGCGATGTTCATGACCACTCCGAACTTGATCACGATGCGGAGGAGTTGCATGGCCTTGTAGGCTCTGCGTTGCCGTTCCGGCTTCCCCTCACCAGCGGGAAGT
>NZ_DEPM01000149.1:7513-7643 GCF_002358775.1 Martelella sp. UBA3392 | reverse complement strand
GTATTGCGGCGCTACGCGGATTGAGCCGACCGCCATTGTGGACACCCAAAAGAAACGGCTGACATTTTGCAGCCGTTTTTTTATTGAAGAGCAGGTTTTGGCAGCCGTTGACGACGAATCAGCGGCTCGG
>NZ_DEPM01000149.1:4026-7194 GCF_002358775.1 Martelella sp. UBA3392 | reverse complement strand
CGGCTCGACCGGCTGAGCTTAGACTGGCCGTTTTCATCCGGTTCGCCGGCAATGTCGGACATTGATAGAAACAGCGATACCGGCAATTCATTTGGGTCAGGCGGCTTTCCAAAGTCGTCGAGGAATACGCGATAAGGGGGTCCGGTGAGCGACTCGGATCAGGACAGTGAGCGCGGTTCAGCGCCGGAACGCAGACCGGCGGCGGTCAAGTCCGCCAAGCAGGCGTTGCGGCCCGAGCGCGTGCCCCAGCCGAAGGCGCGGTCCCACAAGGCCAAGAGCCCGGTCGTCATCTTCCTCAACTTCATGATGACGCTGCTGGTGCTGTGCTGCCTCGGCGCGATCGCGATCTATTACTACGCCATGTCGAGCTATCGCGATCCCGGTCCGCTTGCCGGCGATACGGAGTTCACGGTGAAGAGCGGCGCCGGGCTTGCGACGATCGCGCGTGACCTGGAGCGCGAGGGCATTATCTCCGATTCCCGGATTTTCCGCTATGTGACGGCCGCGCGCATGCGCGACGGCGAGACGCTGAAGGCCGGCGACTACGAGATCGAGGCGGGCGCTTCGATGGAAGAGATCGCCGATCTGTTCGAATCCGGCAAGTCGATCCTGTTCAGCATTTCCTTTCCCGAGGGGCTGACGGTGCGCGAAGTCTTCGACAAGCTTGCCGCCGACCCGAACCTGTCCGGTGATCTTCCCGAGGAACTGCCGCCGGAAGGCAGCCTGATGCCGCAGACCTTCTCCTTCGCGCGCGGAACGCCGCGCACCGAGATCGTGGAGCAGATGAGGGAAGGGCAGGCAGCGCTGGTCGATGAAATCTGGCTGCAGCGCGCCAGGGATCTGCCGATCGAGAACAAGGAGGAGTTCCTCACCCTGGCCTCGATCGTGGAGAAGGAGACCGGCGTGGCGGAAGAGCGGCCGCTGGTGGCGGCGGTGTTTCTCAACCGTCTCAAGCGCGGCATGCGCCTCCAGTCCGATCCGACCGTGATCTACGGCATCTTCGGCGGCGAGGGGAAACCTTCCGATCGCCCGATCTACCGCTCCGATCTCGACAAGGAAACGCCCTATAACACTTACCGCATCAACGGGTTGCCGCCGGGGCCGATCGCCAATCCCGGACGCGATGCGCTGGAGGCCGTCGCCAACCCCGCCGAGACCGATGCGCTCTACTTCGTTGCCGATGGCAGCGGCGGCCACGCCTTTGCCGAGACGCTGGATGAGCACAACGCCAATGTGCGGGCCTGGCGTAAGGTCGAGGCCGAGCGGTCCGCCAACTGATCCTTGGTATAAAACCGTGCGTTTGCCCGTCTATTGCGTTCCGACGTTGCGTCAAATCCTGTAGTGTGCCGCCAAGCGAGCGTTTGCGAGGGACCATGACACAGCAATCGATGACAGGTTTTGCCCGCAGTCAGGGGCAGTTCGATCGCTATCGCTGGACCTGGGAGCTGCGTTCCGTCAACGGCAAGGGCCTCGATCTGCGTCTCAGACTGCCGCAGGGTTTTGACCATCTGGAAAGCGCTGTCAGAAAGCTTGCCGCCGCAAGGCTGACGCGCGGCAATGTGCAGGTTGCGCTCAACCTCAGCGTATCCGACAGCAAGCTGGAACTGGCCGTCAATGACAGCGCGCTCGAGGCCGTGCTCGATCTCAAGTCCCGGCTAGCCTCCAGACTGGACGATTCGCGCCTGTCGCTCGAAGGACTGCTGGCGATTCGCGGCATTGCCGAACTGCGCGAGGCGGAGGAGCGCGGCGAAACCTTGCAGAAACGCGAAGCCCTGATCCTGCGCGATCTTGAACTCGCGATCGATAGGCTGGCTTCGATGCGTGCGGAGGAGGGCGAGAAGATCGTCGCCGTGCTGCAAGGGCAGGTCGACGCGATCAAGGCGTTGACGGACGATATCGAGGCGGATCCCTCGCGCCAACCCGCCATGATCGCGGCCAAACTCTCCGAACAGGTGCAGCGGCTTCTGGAGGCAGCCCCCTCCCTTGAAAGCGATCGGCTCTATGCCGAGGCGGTGCTGCTGGCCACCAAATCCGATATTCGCGAGGAAATCGACCGGCTGCGCGCCCATGTGACGGCCGCCCGCGCGCTGCTCGTCGAGCCCGGGCCGTGTGGTCGCCGGCTCGACTTTCTCGCGCAGGAATTCAACCGCGAGACCAATACGATCTGTTCGAAATCCAATTCGGTGGGGGTTACGGCTGCCGGGCTTGAATTGAAAACGGTGATCGATCAATTTCGCGAGCAATTGCAGAATCTGGAGTGAGCATGGACGTGAGCGAAACGGTGAGACGGCGGGGCGTGATGCTGGTGCTGGCGGCGCCTTCGGGCGCTGGCAAATCGACGATCGCGCGGCGGCTTCTGGCAGAGGACCCGATGATCGATCTCTCGATCAGCGCCACCACGCGGCAGATCCGCCCGAGCGAGCGCGAGGGCGTGCACTATTTCTTCATGGACCCGGAAGGCTTCATGAAGAAGCGCGACGAGGGCGCGTTTCTGGAGTGGGCGGAAGTGCACGGCAATTACTACGCCACGCCGAAGGCCGCCGTCGAACAATCGCTTGCCGCCGGTCGCGACGTGCTGTTCGATATCGATGTGCAGGGCGCCGAGCAGTTGAAGCAGGCCATGCCCGGCGATGTCGTCGGCATCTTCGTGCTGCCGCCCTCGATGGAGGCGCTGAGGGCGCGGCTTCTGGCGCGCGCGGAAGACAGCAAGGCCGCGATGGAAGTGCGCCTCAAGAACGCCACCGGCGAGATTTCCCATTGGCGGGATTACGAATATGTCGTCATCAACGACGACCTTGACGACGCCTACGACCTCGTCCGTTCGATCCTGCGCGCCGAACGTGCCAAGCGCGAACGCGAAACGGCAATCCCGCGTCACGTCGAGCGGTTGCTCGGGAACTAGAGCTCAGGCGATCTCGGCGGGCAGACCGGCCTCGGATATCAGATAGGTTATCGCGAGCCGGGATTGTCCGGGTCGAAATCGAAGCGGTCCGGTACGGCGAGGCCGTTTTCGAGGTGTTTCTCGATGGCGCGCAGTGACACGCCGTCGCGATAGAGCCAGGGATCGCGGGTCTCGCGCTGCCAGGCTTCTGTCGCGGCGCGCATTTCAAGCAGGCGGCCGCGGTGGGCGGGGTCGTCGGCCAGGTTGGTTACCTCATATGGGTCGGC
>NZ_DEPM01000149.1:0-3642 GCF_002358775.1 Martelella sp. UBA3392 | reverse complement strand
GCCGATCATCGCCGGGTTCTGATTGCGGATACCCTCCCATGTCAGCGAGCCATAGAGATCGCCGGAGAAGGGGAAATCGAGCTGCCAGGCGACATTGCGGTGATATTTGTAGCGCGTGGTGCGCATGAAGCGCGTCGGCCAGTAATTGGTGATCTCGTGGAAGGTGTGCGAGCCGAACACGGCCTGCCAGTCATCCTCAAGCTTCTCCGATTCGAGGATCGGGAGCAGGGAGCGGCCCTTTCGGAGCCCGGGCGGCGGCGCATGGCCCGCCCAGTCGAGAAAGGTCGGCAGGATATCGGTGAAGGAGACCAGATTGGGGTTTTCTACGCCCGCGTGACCACCGGGCCTGCGGATGATCAGCGGCAGATGCACGCCGGCATCGTAAAGCGTGGTCTTGGAATTGAGGAAGGGCGAACCGTTGTCGGAGAGGAAGACGACGAGCGTGTCATCGGAAAGCCCTGCCTTTTCCAGTTCATCGAGAACCATGCCGACGCCCTGATCGAGGCGGTGGATCGAGCGGTAATAATCGGCCAGTTCGTGGCGCACCTCCGGCAGGTCGGTCAGGAAGGGCGGCACGGTCACTGCTTCGGGCGCAAAGATGCGATCCTCGACGCCGGGATAGGCGCGGTCATTGCCGAAGCCGCCGCGGGTCTCGTCGCGATGCGGATCAATGAAGCCGATGGTGAGGAAGAAGGGCTTTTGCTCCGCTTTCGCGTCCCGGAAAAAGGCAGCGGCGCGGTCGGCCGCCCAGCGCACATCGCGCTGCCAGCTCTCCTCGCGCACCTGCCATGGATAGACCGCATCCGGGCCGACATGGATCTTGCCGATAATCCCGGTCTTCATGCCGGCGGCGTTCAGAAGAGCCGGGGCGGTTTCCACATGATCGAAGGTCATGAAGTGGTGATTGTCGTGGTTGAGGCCGTATTGTCCGGTCTCATGCGTGTGCAGGCCGGTATAGATCACCGAGCGGCTGGCCGAGCACGAGGCGGTGGAGGTGAACGCCATGTCGAAGCGTGTGCCGGTTTCGGCAAGCCGGTCGATATTGGGCGTCGCGATCGCGGCCTCGCCGTAGCAGCCAGTCATGCGTCCGAGATCGTCGGCGATCAGGAGGAGGATATTGCGCATGGAGCCGCACGCCTTTCCGGGACGATGGCATCGCCGCTGCGGGGAAATTCGCTGATCACCGCGGAGGCGACGTCGATGCCGCGCCTCAGCGCCGCGCGCTCGGATAGGCCTTGCGCGACGGCGCTCAGATAGCCTGCGTTGAAGGCGTCGCCGGCGCCCACCGTGTCGATTACGTCGAGAGGGAGGGCCTGTTCGATAATATAGTTGCGATGTCGGTAGCAGGCGGCGCCTTCCGGACCGCGTTTCACCACAAGGGCGGCATCGGCGCGCATATGGGGGGCGAGCGCCCGGCAGGCGGCATGCACGGCGTTCTCGCCGGATAGCCCGAGCGCTTCCTTATCGTTCAGCAGAATGTGGTCGGCAAGACCGATCCATGCGCGGGCAATGCCGATGGCGTCATCGTTCCAGCCGTCGCCCGGCCAGCCGGGATCGATGGCGATGGTTGCACCACGCGCCCTCAGCCGCTTCAGAAACGCCGTGTGCTCGGCCATCAGGCCGGGCAGGGCGAAGCCGCCGGAGACCAGCGCGATCGCGCCAGCAAGCGGCCAGTCTTCCAACGCTGAGGAGAAGAAGGCGGCATCGAGCCCGTCGAGATGGCCGTTGGTGGAAAAGAAGCTGCGCTCGCCGCCGGTCTGCAAGATGCCGACGGAGATCGATGTCGGGCCGGGCCGGACGGCGATCCGGTCGAGGGCGCTGGCGAACTGGTGGGTGATCATCGCGCCTGCCGCATCGCTGCCCGTTGCGGAGACGAGGCCGACGGGATGGTCCAGACGCTGGAGCACGAGCGCGGTATTGGCCGCCGATCCGCCGATGCGGAAATCCGATCTTGAAAGAAAAATCTCCGTTCCCCATTCCGGCCAGTCGTCGATACTGCCGGTCACGAGGTCGAGATTGGCATTGCCGATGACGCAGATCGGGCGCGGCGGTTCGGTTGGTCTGCTGTTCATGCCCAGCCCCCTAGATCGCCGCGCCGGCAGCGTCGAAGCGATGCAGCGCCGTCTCGTCGGGTGTCACGAACACGCGTTCGCCGGCTTCGAAATCCTGCGCGCCCGGTGCGCGGACATTAAGCATGCCGGCATTTTCGGTTTCGACGTGAATGTAAGTATCGCTTCCAAGTTCCTCTGAAAGCAGCACTTTCCCGCTCCAGAGGCCATCCTCGCGCGAAATCGCGAGATGCTCCGGGCGGATGCCGCAGGCCGCTGCGCCGAACCCGTCTGCGATGTCGCCCTCGATCACATTCATGCGCGGCGAGCCGATGAATTCCGCGACGAAACGGCTGGCGGGCTTCATGTAAAGCTCCATCGGCGTGCCGACTTGTTCCACATGGCCTGCGTTCAGCACCACGATCCGGTCGGCAAGCGTCATCGCCTCGACCTGGTCATGGGTCACATAGATCATGGTCACGCCCTTCATGCGCTTGTGAAGCGCCGCGATCTCGATGCGGGTATCGACCCGAAGTGCCGCATCGAGGTTCGACAGGGGCTCGTCGAACAGGAAGATGCGCGGCTGGCGGGTGATCGCCCGGCCGATGGCGACGCGCTGGCGCTGGCCGCCGGAAAGCTGCCGCGGCTTGCGGTCGAGATAGGGTGTGATCTGCAGCATCTCGGCCGCCTCGCGAATGCGCTTGTCGGCCTCCGCCTTGTCCAGCTTCGCCTGTTCCAGGCCGAAGGCCATGTTCTCATAGACCGTCATATGCGGGTAAAGCGCGTAGGACTGGAACACCATGGAGATGCCGCGCTTTGCCGGCAGCACGTTGTTGACGCGCTCGCCGTCGATCATCAGGTCGCCGCCGGAAATATCCTCCAGCCCGGCGATCAGCCGCAACAGCGTGGACTTGCCGCAGCCCGACGGGCCGACGAAGACGACGAATTCTCCCTTTTCGAGGTTGAGGTCGATATCCTTCAGCACCTCGACATGGCCGAAGGACTTGCAGATTTTCTTCAGTTCGATGGAGGCCATGAGATTATCCTTTCACGGCGCCGGCGGTGAGGCCGGAAACGATTTTGCGCTGGAAGACGAGGACGAGCGCGATTAGCGGCACGGTGACGATCACGGACGCCGCCATGATGTTGCCCCACGGCACCTCGAACTCGGAAAGGCCCGAGATCATCGCGATTGCCACCGGCACGGTGCGCTGGCTGTCGGTCGACAGGAAGGTGAGGGCGAACAGGAATTCGTTCCAGGCGTGGATGAAGGCGAGCAGCCCGGTGGTGACCATCGCTGGCCACATCAGCGGCAGGAAGATGCGGCGGATGATGGTGAACGACGAGGCCCCGTCCATGATCGCCGCCTCCTCGATCTCGATCGGCATGTCGCGCATGAAGGTGGTCAGCACCCAGACGGTGAAGGGCAGGGTGAAGATCATGTAGGAGAACACCAGAGACCAC
The DNA here is from genome assembly GCF_002358775.1 of Martelella sp. UBA3392. Taxonomy (NCBI): domain Bacteria; kingdom Pseudomonadati; phylum Pseudomonadota; class Alphaproteobacteria; order Hyphomicrobiales; family Aurantimonadaceae; genus Martelella; species Martelella sp. UBA3392. The sequence goes on along the minus strand of NZ_DEPM01000149.1, from coordinate 130 downwards.
AGCGAATTGAACAGGCCGAAATTGCGGATCAGCTCGAACAGGCCGGAAAGCACCGCGATCTGCGGAAACATCGACACCGACAGGATGGTGAACAGCAGCAGTCCGCGCCCCCTGAAGCGGATGCGGCTCA
>NZ_DEPM01000083.1:5391-11815 GCF_002358775.1 Martelella sp. UBA3392 | reverse complement strand
CCGCGATTGAGATGCCGGTTTTCGGTCGGCGAGACGACGCCATTGTCTTCCTGGTTCTGCGGGTAGTCTTCCTCACCCGGATATTTGACGGGGCGGACTTCCTTGGGATCGAAATGCGTTGCCATGACTTCCTCCTTGCCCGTCGCTTACGGGTTCAGTTGAAGCAAAAACGCCAAGGCCGCACCGATTGTTCCGTTTATCAGTAGCCCCGCTCTCGCTCGGCGACATGTTCGAGCAGCTCCCCCGCCTCAAACCGCGCGATCTGACGCTCGACATGGGCAAACAGCGCGCCGACATCGCTGTCGGCCGCCACATGCGGGGTGATCACGACGTTTTCGCGATCCCAGAGCGGGCTTTCGGCGGAAAGCGGTTCGGTCTCGAACACATCGAGCGAGGCGCCGCCGAGAAGGCCGCGATCGAGCGCCGCTGCGATATCGGCCTCCACCTGCGAGCCGCCGCGGCCGGCATTGATGAACACCGGCGCGCCAAGCGGGCCGCCATGCCTTAGCTTTTCGAACAGCGCCAGATTGAAGAGGCCCGTGGTCTCGGCCGTCAACGGCAGCAGGCCGACGAGGATATCGGTCCTCGCGAGAAAGGCATCGCGGTCCGCTTCATCGAAGGTCTCGATCCCTTCGATGGTCTTGGCCGTCCGCGACCAGCCGACGACGTTGAAACCCATCATCTTCAACTTCGCCGCCGCATCGCGGCCGAGTTCGCCGAGCCCCATGATCCCGACCGTCACCGCGCAGGCCTCGGGCTGCGGCAGCGGCTGCCAACGCCGGGCCTCCTGGCTGGCGCGATAGGCCGCGACCTGGCGCAGGTGATACAGGCATTGCAACACGACATATTCGCTCATCCGCCGGGTGAGCGAGGGATCCACGAAGCGCACCAGCGGCGCATCCGGCAGGCCTTCCAGCGCCAGAACCTTGTCGACGCCCGCCCCGCCGGAAAACAGAACATCGAGGTTCGTCGCGCGGGAAAACAGGTCCGCGTCGGGCTGCCACAGGATCGCGTAGCGGCAATCGGAAAGATCGCGCCCGGCATTCTCGGCCGCGCCGAGATCGATAACATCACGATCGGCAAAATGGCGCTTCAGCGCGGCGACCACGGCGGCGCGGTCGGAGAATTTGAGGTCGATCAGCAGTGGCGATTTGGTCATGACGGCTTCCGTTGAACTCACAGGCCAGACAAACACCATGTTTCCGACGCGATGATCAACAGCAAAGGTGGACAGCGGGCCGAGGAAACGGCATGCTCGCCCAAAATTTTACCGTTTGATAAATTTTTATTTTCGCGGTAGCATTTCCCCAACAACCAAAAATTGGGGAACATTGCTATGCGAGACTTGAACCCGGCCCTGAAGGGCGGGCGACTTGCGCCCGATGCGTATCACAAGAACTTTTCCGACCTGCACCCCCCGCTCGACCGGCACGAGGCGGCTGTCGAGGCGGATCGCTGTTATTTCTGTTATGACGCGCCGTGCATGACGGCCTGTCCCACCGCCATCGATATCCCGCTGTTCATCCGCCAGATATCGACCGACAACCCGCTGGGCGCGGCCAAGACCATCCTCGACCAGAACATTTTCGGCGGCATGTGCGCCCGGGTCTGTCCCACCGAAACGCTGTGCGAGGAAGCCTGCGTGCGCAACACCGCGGAGGAAAAGCCGGTCGAGATCGGGCTCCTGCAGCGCTATGCCACCGATGCGGCGATGGACGAAAACCGCCAGTTCTACACCCGCGCCCACGAGACCGGAAAGCGCGTGGCGGTGGTCGGCGCGGGCCCGGCGGGCCTTGCCTGCGCACATCGCCTCGCCATGGCCGGCCACGACGTGATCGTGCTGGAGGCGAAGGACAAGGCCGGCGGGCTCAACGAATACGGCCTGGCCGCCTACAAGACGGTCGACGATTTCGCCCAGAAGGAGATCGAATACCTGCTGGAGATCGGGGGGATCGAGATTCGCGGCGAGCAAATGCTCGGCCGCGATTATACGCTTGGCGAGTTGCGCCGCGATTATGACGCCGTCTTCCTCGGCATCGGCCTTGGCGGCGTCAACGAACTCGGCGTACCCGGCGAAGATCTTGCCGGTTGCGAAAACGCTGTGGATTTCATCGCGGCGATCCGCCAGGCCGATGATCTCGCCGAAATCACCGTCGGCAGTCATGTCGTGGTGCTCGGCGGCGGCATGACCGCGATCGACGCCGCCGTGCAGTCGAAACTGCTCGGCGCCGAAGAAGTGACGCTCTGTTACCGGCGCGGGCCAGACGCCATGGGCGCTTCGAAATTCGAGCAGGAGCTTGCGGCCTCGCGTGGCGTGTTCATCCGCCACTATCTGGCGCCGAAGGAAATCCTTGGCGAGGATGGCAAGGTCGCCGGCGTGCTGTTCGAGCATACCGAAGTCAGGGACGGCAAGCTGGTATCGACCGGCGAGACCGGCGTGATCGCCGCCGACCACGTGCTGAAGGCAATTGGCCAGACCTTCGTCGCCGAACATCTGGAAGGCCTGAAGCTGGAGCACGGCCGCATCGCCATCGATGCCGAGGGCCGCACCTCGCTGCCCGATGTCTGGGCCGGCGGCGACTGCGTGAAGAAGGGCGAGGACCTGACGGTCACTTCGGTCGCCCAAGGACGAGACGCCGCGATTTCCATCAATCACGTTCTGGCGGGCGAAGCGCCGCTGGCAACGGCCGTGGCCTGAGGAGAACGACAATGGCTGATCTCACAAACAATTTCGTCGGTATCAAGTCGCCCAATCCGTTCTGGCTCGCCTCCGCGCCGCCGACGGACAAGGCCTATAATGTCGAGCGCGCCTTTCGCGAGGGCTGGGGCGGCGTGGTCTGGAAGACGCTCGGCGAGGAAGGCCCGCCGGTCGTCAACGTCAACGGCCCGCGCTACGGCGCGATCTGGGGCGCGGACCGCCGGCTGCTCGGCCTCAACAATATCGAGTTGATCACCGACCGCGATCTCTATCTGAACCTCCGCGAAATCAAGGAAGTGAAGATGCGCTGGCCGGATCGCGCCATCGTGGTCTCGATCATGGTGCCCTGCGAGGAGGAAAGCTGGAAGGCGATCCTGCCGTTGGTGGAGGAGACCGGCGCGGACGGAATCGAGCTCAATTTCGGCTGTCCCCACGGCATGTCCGAGCGCGGCATGGGCGCTGCCGTCGGCCAAGTGCCGGAATATGTCGAGATGGTGGTGCGCTGGTGCAAGCAATATACCCGCATGCCGGTGATCACCAAGCTGACGCCGAACATCACGGACATCCGCCAGTCCGCCCGCGCCGCCCATCGCGGCGGAACTGATGCGGTGTCGCTGATCAACACCATCAACTCGATCGTCTCGGTGGACCTCGACAATTTCGCGCCCAACCCGACGGTCGGCGGCAAGGGCACCCATGGGGGCTATTGCGGCCCGGCGGTGAAGCCGATCGCGCTCAACATGGTGGCCGAGATCGCCCGCGACCCGGAAACCGCCGGCCTGCCGATCTCCGGCATCGGCGGCATCACAACCTGGCGTGATGCCGCCGAATTCATGGTGCTCGGCGCCGGCAATGTGCAAGTCTGCACCGCGGCGATGACCTATGGTTTCAAGATCGTCAAGGAGATGATCTCCGGCCTTTCGGCCTATATGGACGCCAAGGGCTTCCGCACGCTGGACGAGCTTTCCGGCCGCGCCGTGCCCAACGTCACCGACTGGCAGTATCTGAACCTCAATTCCATCACCAAGGCCCGCATCGACCAGGATGCCTGCATCAAATGCGGCCGCTGTCACATCGCCTGCGAGGACACCTCGCACCAGGCGATCACGGCCATGGTCGACGGCGAACGCCACTTCATGGTCAAGGAGGAGGACTGCGTCGGCTGCAATCTCTGCGTCAACGTCTGTCCGGTCGAAAACTGCATCGACATGGTGACGCTCGCGCCCGGCGAGAAGGACCAGCGCACCGGCGAGCTTGTATCGGCCGACTACGCCAACTGGACCACGCACCCCAACAATCCGATGGCGGCATCCAAGTAAGAAAACGTTACGAGACACATAGAGTCGCGGGCAGTTTGTCCGCGACTCTTTTTAAATTAGCTAAAATTAAATAAGCACAGAAAAATACATGAATATAAACTATTAATATTCACCAGTATTTACATTTTATATTATTTTTTAAATTTTTAAATCTATAGTCCCATTTTATCCGCATTGCATGAGCGATGCTTATTGCCGGATAAGATGGATGGGACGGCATGGCAGAACCGGCGAAAACCCCCGCAGCCAGACGATGGGGCATCATCCCGAGCGACATACTGGCCCTTTCGGCCACGGCGCTGGTGCTTGCCTCGATGTATTTCACCAACCGCGCGCTGGATTCGGACTTCACCGGCAATCTTCGCCTGCAGACTGCGGAAAAGGTCGCTCTCTCCAGTACAAGGGTAACGGGCGACATCCGCGAAAACCTGACGCTGGCGGAAGGGCTCGGACTTGCGATTTCGCTCGAACCGGAAATTTCGCCCCGCCGGTTCGAGGTCCTCGCCGGCAAGCTGCTGGCTCAGGATTCGGCGCTGGTGAGCCTGGCACTCGCGCGCGACATGACCATCGAAATGGTCTATCCCTTCGCCGAAAACCGGGAGGCCATCGGCCTCAACTACGCGGACCGCCCCGATCAGATGGCCGCCATCGAAAAGGCGCTGCTGACCCGCGAACCCGTCATCGACGGACCGATACCGCTGGTGCAGGGCGGCAATGCGCTGGTGGCCTATTATCCGCTCTACGACGGCCCCGAAAACGAAACCTGGGGCATCCTCACGGCTCTTATCAACGTCGACCGCCTGCTTTCGGGCAAAACGCTCGCCGCCCTCCACCCGGATCTCATAATGGCCATCCGCAAGGATGCAGACGACGACGCACCGGCCCAGGTCCTTTCCGGCGGCGATGCCGTCTTCGGCGGGGAGCCGGTCACGCAGACGGTCGCGCTCGCCAACACCAACTGGACGGTCGCCGCCATCCCGCGGCAGGGCTGGAAGGAGCCCTTGCGCCAACGCATTTCCCGTCATCTCCTGATCGATTCGATCGGCATCCTGATCATCGCCTTCATGCTCGGCATCGCCAAGCTGATGCGCGAGCGCAACCGCAACATCACGATGCTCCGCGCCCGCGAGGCGGAACTCCAGCAGTTGTCGCAACGCATGCAGTTCGCGCTGGAAGCCTCGCGCATCGGCGTCTGGGACATGAATGCCGAAACCGGTGAGGCAATCTGGGACGAGCGCATGTACGCGCTTTACGGCGAGCGCCCCGATTGCGGTCGAAACGGCGTCGAAATCTGGTCCCGTCACCTGCACCCGGAGGACCGGCAGCTTGAATTCGAACGGCTTGAGCGCTTTCTGGCCGCCGAGCAGAATTTCCGCAGCGATTTCCGCATCGTTCTCGACGATGGCTCCGTCCGCCATCTCCAGGTCTTTGGCGGGTTCTACCGGGATATCGACGGTCGCACGCATGTGGTCGGCGTCAACTGGGATATTACCGACGACATCCGGCTGCACGAGGACATCAAGCGCGCGAATGCGCAAACGCTGGAGAAGAACCGGGAGCTGGAACGCGCGCAGGCCGTTCTGCGCCATAACGCGCTTCACGACGGACTGACCGAGCTTCCCAATCGCAGCTACCTCGAAGCCGCTTTCGTGAAGGGCGAGGAGAAAGCGCCCGTCGCGCCGCCTTTCGCCGTGCTGCATATCGATCTCGACCGGTTCAAGGAAATCAACGATACGCTTGGCCACAGCGCCGGCGATGCGATGCTGCGTCATGCAGCAAACATGCTGCGCTCCATCGCCGCGCCGAGGGATTTTCTGGCCCGTGTCGGCGGCGATGAATTCACGCTGGTGACGCACTGGAACGGCGACGTCGAAAGGCTTTCCCGTCTCGCGCAGGACATTATCCGCGCGCTTGGCAAACCGCTGCAATATGGCGAGCATCAGGTTCGGGTTTCGGCGAGCGTCGGCATCGCCTGGATGGATGACGAAGCGAAGTCGATGCGCGACGTCCTCGTCAATGGCGGGATCGCGCTCTACGAAGCCAAGCGCATGGGCCGTAACCAGGCCGTGGTTTTCGACGCCGCCCTGCGCAACATCGCGATCACCAACAAGAAGGTCGCCGACGAACTGCTGGTGGCGCTGGAGAAAGACCAGTTCCAGGTTTTCTACCAGCCGCAGATTTCGGCCCATACGCTCGAAATCGAAGGCGCCGAGGCGCTTGTGCGCTGGCGTCATCCCGAGCGCGGCATGCTGGCGCCGGGTCACTTCATCGCCACGGCGGAAACCACCGGCTCGATTGCGCGCATCGACGCCGTGGTGCTGAAGAAGGCTGCCGCCCAGCACCGGGCCTGGTGTGAAATGGGCATCGCCGTGCCGCATGTTTCCGTCAACATCTCCGCCCAGCGCCT
>NZ_DEPM01000083.1:0-5016 GCF_002358775.1 Martelella sp. UBA3392 | reverse complement strand
TCGCTATGCCTCGAACTGCTTGAATCGATCTCCTTCGACGAGCAGGGCACCAGCCTGGAAACCAGCGTCGCCCAGATCAAGGCCCTCGGCGTCGATGTCGAAATCGACGATTTCGGCACCGGCTACGCCTCGATCCTGAGCCTGCTCGCGCTCGAGCCGAAACGCCTGAAGATCGACCGGCAGCTCGTCTTCCCGATCACCACCGGCCAGAGCCAGCGCCGGCTGGTCGCCTCGATCGTCGAGATCGGCCAGGCGCTCGGCATCGAGGTGATCGCCGAGGGCGTGGAGACGCTGGAACACGCCAGGATCCTTCGCGACCTCGGCGTCGACGCGTTTCAGGGCTTCTTCTTCGCCCCGCCGCTCGACAACGAGGCGTTTCAGCGCTTCGCGCGGGAGCGCCGCTGGGTCGAACAGTTCGACGTCAACGCCGATCCGCCGGTAGCGGATTGACGGCCGACTTCACCGCACGATCAGACCGTTGACGAACAGCGTTTCGAGATAGCGCGCCGCATCCTCGAACCGGCCCTCGCCCGCCAGCCCCTCGCCGAGAACCGCACGCACCTGGACGTCGAAATCGGCATAATGCTGGGTGGTTGCCCAGATCGAGAAGATCAGGTGGTAGGGATCGACCTTGCGCAGCTTGCCGGCCTTCTGCCAGGCGCGGATGACCTTGGCCTTTTCATCGACCAGATCCTTCAGATCGCCCTTCAGAAAGGCCTCGGTATTGGGCGCGCCCTGGATCACCTCATTGGCGAACAGCCTGCTTTCGCGGGGAAAATCCCGGGCCATCTCCAGCTTGCGGCGGATATAGGAGCGCAGCTCCGCCTCCGGGTCCTTGTCAACATCGAAAACCCTGAGCGGATCGAGCCAGATGTCCATGACACTCTCGATCAGCGCCGAAAACATGGCTTCCTTGGAACGGAAATAATAGAGCACGTTGGGCTTGGACATGCCGGCGACCTCGGCGATCTGGTCCACCGTCGCGCCGCGGAAGCCGTTTGCCGAAAACACGTCGAGGGCGGCTTCGAGAATCACCTCTTCCTTCGCAACCTGGATGCGTGTGCGCCGCTGCGTCTTCGCCGCCCGTGCCGTCATTTTCGCCCGCTTTCTTCTCGTTCTGCCCAGCATTCCATAGACTGTTTCTGCCCAAAATCAATTCATGCCGAAAAGCTGGGCAATTTCTGCCAAATTTGCCGCCGAATTTCATTTTGATCTCTTGAGCCTTGCGATGGAAGCTGTAAAGTTTACCAACCGGTCAAAAACACCACAGACGCCGCAATGGCGCAAATGGGAACAGGGGAGCAAAAAATGGCGGCAGGCGAAAACATGCGGATCAATGGCGACCGCCTTTGGGACGCGCTCATGAAGATGGCGAAGATCGGCCCCGGGGTCGCCGGCGGCAACAACCGCCAGACGCTGACCGACGCGGATGCCGAGGGCCGCGCGCTGTTCAAGACATGGTGCGACGAAGCCGGGCTTTCCATGGGCGTCGACAAGATGGGCACCATGTTCATGACGCGCGCGGGCACCGACCCGGACGCGCTCCCCGTCTATGTCGGCAGCCATCTCGACACCCAGCCGACCGGCGGCAAATATGACGGCGTGCTCGGCGTGTTGTCGGCGCTGGAACTGGTGCGCACGCTCAACGATCTCGACATCAAGACCAAACACCCGATCGTGGTGACCAACTGGACCAATGAGGAGGGCGCGCGCTTTGCCCCCGCGATGATGGCCTCGGGCGTATTCGCCGGTGAGCTGACACTCGATTATGCCTATGGCCGCAAGGACCACGAGGGAAAAAGCTTCGGCGACGAGCTGAAGCGGATCGACTGGATCGGCGATGAGGAGGTCGGCGCGCGCAAGATGCACGCCTATTACGAATATCATATCGAGCAGGGCCCGATCCTCGAGGCCGAGCAAAAGCAGATTGGCGTCGTCACCCACTGTCAGGGCCTGTGGTGGCTGGAATTCACGCTCACCGGCAAGGAGGCCCATACCGGCTCGACGCCGATGGCCATGCGCGTCAATGCCGGCCTTGCGATGGCGCGCATTCTGGAGATGGTGCAGAAGGTGGCGATGGACGCCCAGCCCAACGCCGTCGGCGGCGTCGGTCAGATGGTGTTCAAGCCGAATTCCCGCAATGTGCTGCCCGGCACGGTGACCTTCACCGTCGATATCCGCACCGTCGATCAGGACAAGCTTGATGGCATGCGCGCCGCGATCGAGAAGCAGGCCGCCGAAATCTGCGAGGCGCTCGGTGTCGGCTGTTCGGTGGAGGCGGTCGGCCATTTCGACCCCGTCACCTTCGATCCCGAGCTTGTCGGCAATGTCCGCGAGGCCGCCGTCGAGCTCGGCTACAGCCATATGGACATCGTCTCCGGCGCCGGCCACGACGCCTGCTGGGCCGCCAAGGTGGCCCCCGCCACCATGGTGATGTGCCCCTGCGTCGGCGGATTGTCGCATAACGAGGCCGAGGAGATTTCGAAGGAATGGGCGGTCGCCGGGGCGGATGTGCTGCTGAGGGCGGTGCTGAAGACGGCGGAGATTGTGGAATGATCGCAGGCGCCGTTCCCTCACCCGGCGCATCCGCGCCACCCTCTCCCCACGGGGAGAGGGGGAGCGTGGGGCGCTTTCTGAATAACATCGCAATCACTGTCCAAGACGCGAAGCGCCGCCCCTTCTCCCCTGAGGGGAGAAGGTGGCCGAAGGCCGGATGAGGGGGGCTCATGCCGAACACGCGGACTGAATTCGCACGCACACTTCGTCGCAATGAGACGGATGCAGAGAAAGCGCTCTGGCGCGAGATCAGAAACCGCAATCTGAATGGCTTCAAGTTTGTGCGGCAATATCCGATCGGCCCCTATATCGCCGATTTCGCCTGCCGCGAAAAAGCACTTGTTGTCGAACTGGATGGCGCGCAACATGCCGAGAATATGAAAGATGTGGCGAGGACGCTTTATATCAACAAGGCAGGTTTTTCAGTTATCCGATTCTGGAATGACGAAGTGCTCAAGCAGCGGGATGACGTCCTCGAAACCATAGTCGCCATTCTCGAAGACCGCCTGACGGAAGCCTGCGACGCCACACGTTTCTCACTCGCCACGGAGCACGCCCAATGAAGTCCACGCAAAAGCCCCCGCTGCGCTCTCGCGGCTTCATCGGTGCCAAACCCGCCTCGTCGGTCACCGCCGATACCGGGCCGCAGAAGCTCTCCGGCCCCGCGAAAAGCCGAGGCGCGGTCAAGCCAAACCCGACCGGGGCGCCGAAGGGTCTTGAAGACAACATTCCGCCGCGGCCAAAATGGCGGATCAAGTGAACAGAAATAACGAGAAGCGGAAAACCGCCCGTTGAAAGCATGAAGGGAACAGTTATGAGCACAGTCATCAAGGGCGGCACGGTCGTGACCGCGGACCTCACCTATAAGGCCGATCTAAAGATCGAGGGCGGCACGATCATCGCGATCGGTCCCGATCTTTCCGGCGACGAGACGCTGGACGCCGCCGGCTGCTACGTGATGCCGGGCGGCATCGATCCGCATGTCCATCTCGAAATGCCGTTCATGGGCACTTATTCGTCGGACAATTTCGAAAGCGGCACCCGCGCTGCCGTCGCCGGCGGCACCACGATGGTGGTCGATTTCTGTCTGCCCGACCCCGGCCAGTCGCTGCTCGACGCGCTGAAGCGCTGGGACAACAAGTCGACGCTGGCGAACTGCGACTATTCCTTCCACATGGCGATCACCTGGTGGGACAAACAGGTGTTCGAGGAGATGGAAACCATCGTCAAGGACAAGGGCATCAACACCTTCAAGCATTTCATGGCCTACAAGGGCGCGCTGATGGTGAATGACGACGAGATGTATGCCTCGTTCCAGCGCTGCGCCGAACTTGGCGCGCTGCCGCTGGTCCATGCCGAAAACGGCGACGTGGTGGCCAGCATGCAGGCGAAGCTGCTCGCCGAGGGCAATGACGGCCCGGAAGGCCATGCCTATTCGCGCCCCCCGGAGGTAGAGGGCGAGGCCACCAACCGCGCGATCATGATTGCCGACATGGCGGGCGTGCCGCTCTATGTCGTCCACACATCGTGTGAGCAGAGCCACGAGGCGATCCGTCGCGCGCGCCAGAAGGGGATGCGGGTCTATGGCGAGCCGCTGATCCAGCATCTGACGCTGGATGAAAGCGAATATTTCGACAAGGACTGGGACCATTCCGCCCGCCGGGTCATGTCGCCGCCGTTCCGCAACAAGAGCCATCAGGACAGTCTCTGGGCTGGGCTTCAGGCCGGTTCGCTCTCCTGCGTCGCCACCGACCACTGCGCCTTTACCACCGACCAGAAGCGCACCGGCATCGGCGATTTCACCAAGATCCCGAACGGCACAGGCGGGCTGGAAGACCGGCTACCGATGCTGTGGACATATGGTGTGGCAACGGGCCGGCTGACAATGAACGAGTTCGTCGCCGTCACCTCCACCAATATTGCGAAAATCCTCAACATCTACCCGAAAAAGGGCGCGATCCTGGTGGGCTCGGATGCCGATATCGTGATCTGGGACCCTGCCCGCGAAAAGACGATTTCCGCTTCGAACCAGCAATCGGCGATCGATTACAACGTCTTTGAGGGCAAGCATGTGAAGGGCCTGCCGCGCTTCACGCTGTCGCGCGGCAAGGTGGTCGTGGAGGAGGCGACGGTGAAGACCGAGGAAGGCCACGGTAAGTTCGTCGCCCGCAAGCCCTTCACCGCCGTCAACAAGGCACTTTCCACCTGGAAGGAACTGGTGGCGCCGCGCAAGGTCGAGCGTTCCGGCATTCCTCGCTCCGGGGTCTGAGCCATGGACTGGTCCAATATCGCGGCCTTCGCCGCGACCGAATTCCTGCTCTGTCTGTCTCCCGGCCCGGCGGTGCTGCTGGTGGTCGGGCTGTCGATGCGGCAGGGGTTCTGGCGCTCGCAGGCCGCCGCTGCCGGCATTCTGACGACGAATGCGATCTACTTCGCGCTGTCTGCCGCGGGCGTCGCCTC
>NZ_DEPM01000022.1:589-11468 GCF_002358775.1 Martelella sp. UBA3392 | reverse complement strand
CGGATCGACGCCCGCCACCACGCTCACGCCGTCCATTTCGGCAAAGGCTTCGGCATGAACGCGCGCCATGCCGCCGGTGCCGACGATCAGCACCCGTACCGGTTTCTTCGTCTTGTTCATGGGGCTGTCTCCGTGGTCAGCGAAAACCGTCTTCGCCGGGATTATGCAGGCGGGCGCCGCGCTCGGTGATCTTTTCCGGCGCCTTGTCGACGGGCACGTTGGGAGCGGCTGTCGGTTCGGCGATACGGCGCGCCGGGTTATAAGCCCAGCGCACGGCATTGGCGATTACGCGCTGGACATTGGCGTCGTGATAGGTCGGATAGGTCTCGTGGCCGGGGCGGAAGTAGAACACATTGCCCGCGCCGCGCTTGTAGGTGAGGCCGGAACGGAACACCTCGCCGCCCTGGAACCAGCTCACGAACACGGTCTCCAGAGGTTCCGGCACGCCGAAGGGCTCGCCATACATTTCCTCATTCTCAAGCTCGAAACTCGGGCCGACGCCTTCGGCGATCGGGTGGTTGGCCGAGGTCACCCACAGCCGCTCGCGCTCGCCGGCTTCGCGCCAGGTGAGATTGCAGGCTGTGCCCATCAGCCGCTTGAACGGTTTGGAAAAATGCGCCGAATGCAGGAAGATCATGCCCATCCCGCTCCAGACAGCCTCGCAGACGCGCTCGGCAACCGCGTCGGAAACCTCGCCATGGGCGGCATGGCCCCACCACAGCAGGACGTCGGTCGCAGCAAGCCGCTCGGCCGTCAGGCCGTGCTCGGGGTCTTGAAGAACGGCGGTGTCCGCCTTGATGCCGTCATTGCGGTTCAAGCTTTCGGCGATGGCGGCATGCATGCCGCGGGGATAGAGTTCGGCCACGGTCTTGTTGGTCTGCTCGTGGACGTTCTCGCCCCATACAAGGGTTCTGATGGTCATGTCTGGTATCCATTTTTTTCCGGATTGGCGCGGCGCGGAACGCGTTGCGGTCGGGCTTAGCCTTCCTCGCCGAAACGGTCGGCGATGAGCGCCTCGATGGCATCGAGCGCCGCTTCCGCCTCCGCGCCCGCGGCTGAGACAACAATAGTGCTGTTGATGCCGGCGGCAAGCATCATCAGCCCCATGATCGAGGTGCCGCCCACGCGCATGCCATCCTTGGCGACGGCGACGGAGGCATCGAATTTCTCGACGGTCTGGACGAATTTCGCCGAAGCGCGCGCATGCAGCCCCCTTTTGTTGAGAATAGTCAGGCGGCGTGTAACGGTTTCCATATGGCCTGCTAGTTCCCGCTCAACACACGGCTTGCGACATTGATATAGCGCCGGCCGGCATCCTCGGCTTCGGCAAGCGCCTTTGCCATGTCGTTTTCCTGACGCACGGCCACAAGCTTGATCAGCATCGGCAGGTTGACGCCGGCGATCACCTCGATCGTGCCGTTGTTCATCACGGAAATCGCAAGGTTTGAAGGCGTACCGCCGAACATGTCGGTCAGGATGATGACGCCGTTGCCGGCATCGACCTTGCCGACGGCGGCAACGATATCGTCGCGGCGGCGGTCCATGTCGTCTTCCGGGCCGATCGAAATCGTCTCGATGGCATCCTGGGGCCCAACAACATGTTCGACCGCCAGACGGAATTCCTCCGCAAGGCCGCCATGGGTCACAAGAACCAGTCCGATCATTCACCAAGCTCCTTCTCGGGGCGATAACGTTCGCATCTTGTCGAAGCGGGCGCGAAGTGCAAGCCAAAACGGCGAAATCACACATGAAATCAGTCGCAGCCGGGCCAAAGCGATCAGCAGTCGGCAAGGCGCGGGCGCGCGGGACGCCCTTCCACAAGCCCGGGGCAAAGTGCCGCAAGCGCCGAAAACGGATCGGGCGAGGGCCAGGCGAGGCGGGCTAGCGGCAGCGCCAGACCCGGAAGAAGGTCAAGCCTCTCGCCGGACGCCGGCAGACGCTCGGCGGTGGCCGGATCGACGGGCAGAAGCGCAAAATCCGCGACCGCCTCAGGCAGGTAATCGATCGGCACGAGACCCGTTCCGCGGATTTCGATCAGGCCCGCGGTCGCCGGCGGCGCGGCCGCCACGGCCCTGCCGTTCGACGCCGAGATCAACACCTGGTCATCGGCGACGAGGCTTGCGTAAAGGCCATGCAGCCGACCCGCCCGGATCAGCGAAAGCGCCAGCGCGCTTTTGCCGGCGCCGGACGGGCCGGTGATCAGGATGCCGGTCGCGCCGAGCACGATCGCCGTTGCATGCAGATTGACCACGCCGGTCATGACGCCTTGCCGGTGGCGGCCGGCAGGGTGAGGGTGAAGCGCGCGCCCTTGACCGCGCCGGTCTCCGTATCGGTGACATTTTCCGCCATCAGCGTGCCGCCATGGGCCTCGGCGATCTGGCGTGAGATCGACAGGCCGAGCCCGGAATTCTGGCCGAACGCCTCGCCGTCGGGCCGGTCGGTGTAGAACCGCTCGAAAACCCGCTCCAGCGCGTCCGGCCGGATGCCGGGGCCGTTATCGGTGACGGTGACGATGATCTGCGCCCGTGTGCGGGTCAGCGCCACGTCGACGCGGCCGGTCTTTTCCGGCACGAAGGAGCGGGCGTTTTCAATCAGGTTGGTGACGATCTGGCCGATGCGAAGATCATGGCCATAGGTCTCGAACGCGGTCTTGCCGTGATTGCCGGGATGGGCGGTGAAGCCGATCTGAACCTTCTTGTGGCGCTTGCTGGTTTCGCGCGAGATATTCACCAGATCGGTGAGCAAAGCCTCGACATCGAAGCGCGCCGCATCCTCGCGGGCAAGCTCGGCATCGAGCCTGGAGGCGTCGGAAATGTCGCTGATCAGCCGGTCGAGACGGCGCACATCGTGCTGGATGATTTCGGTCAGCCGGGCCTTGGATTCCTCGGTTTTCGCCAGCGGCAGGGTTTCGACCGCGCTGCGCAGCGAGGTCAGCGGGTTCTTCAGCTCATGGGCGACGTCGGCGGCGAAGCTGTCGATCGCGTCGATCCGATCGTAGAGCGCCGTGGTCATTTCCCGAAGCGCCGTCGACAGGTGGCCGATCTCGTCCTGGCGGGCCGAGAAATCCGGGATTTCCTCGCGCTCGCGCGGGCCGCCGCGGCGCACCCTAACGGCGGCTTCCGACAGCCTGCGCAGCGGGCTTGCGATCGTCGAGGACAGCATGAAGGACAGGATCATCGTCACCAGCGCGGTGACCCCGAAGACACGGATGATCGCGATCCGCTCGGCATGGACGATCTCGTCGATATCGCCGGCCTGGGTGGACAGAAGCAGCACGCCGAGCACCGCGCGGAACCGCTGGATCGGCACGGCCACGGAGACGATCAGCTTGCCCTTGTCGGTGACCCGCACCACGGCGGAGCGCTGGGCGTCCAGCGCCTTGATGACCTCCGGATAGATCGAGCCGTCGCCACCCGGCGCCTCCTCATAGCGCGGCAGGTTGCCGGGCTGCAGGAAGCGGTTCATGAGGTTGCCGAGCTTGTCGCCGATGCTTTCGGCGTCATCCTGGCTGGCGGCGGGCAGGTCGTAGCGCAGCACCTGGCCGCGCGAATAAAGGTAACGCGAGTCGAGGATGAGGTTGGCGTCGGGATCGAAGATCCGCGCCCGCGTCCGGGTCGGCGAGATCAGCCGTCGGAGGATCGGCGCCACTTTTTCGGGGTTGAGCGGAAAGCGCAGATCCTCGTCGCTTGCGGTCGGCCGGGCGCTTTCGCCGGCCTGCAGTTCCAGGAGCTTCTGCGGATCGATCGTCATCGTGTCGGTTTCGACCGAGGCCGAAGAGGCGATCGCGCCGGCAATGATTTCGCCCTGGGTCAGCAGGCTTTCGACGCGGGCGTCGATCAGGCCCTCTCGGAACTGATTGAGGTAGAGAATGCCGCCGACCAGAAAGAACAGCGCCAGAAGGTTGAAGAACAGGATGCGCCAGTTGAGGCTCGAGAACACGGTCGAGGCCAGCACCCAGCGCATCACGGCGAAGGGCTTTCGCCAACGCCGGGCCGGTTTCGCTTTGTTGCTGGCTGTGTCCGTCACGCTACGTCCTGCGAACGCCGGCGCGGCCGCCTATCTGCGGAGCGCCGGTCGTCATCGTGGAAAAATCAGGCCGCCTCGCGGAAGCGATAGCCGACGCCGTAAAGGGTCTCGATCATATCGAAATCGGTATCGACCATCTTGAACTTCTTGCGCAGACGCTTGATGTGGCTGTCGATGGTGCGGTCGTCGACATAGACCTGATCGTCATAGGCCGCATCCATCAACGCGTCGCGGCTCTTGACCACGCCCGGGCGCTGGGCCAGCGATTGCAGGATCAGGAACTCGGTGACGGTGAGGGTGACCGCGCCGCCCTTCCAGGTGCAGGTGTGGCGCTCGCGGTCCATCACCAGCGGCCCACGCTCCAGCGGACGGTTGGCCTCGCCATCGGCTGGCTTCACGCCATTGGCGGCGGCCTCGCGGGCGGCGACGCGGCGCAGCACGGCGCGCACGCGCTCCACCAGCAGACGCTGCGAAAACGGCTTGGTGATGAAATCGTCGGCGCCCATCTTCAGGCCGAACAGCTCGTCGATCTCTTCATCCTTGGAGGTGAGGAAGATCACCGGCATATCGGATTTCTGGCGCAGGCGGCGCAACAGTTCCATCCCGTCCATGCGCGGCATCTTGATATCGAAAATCGCAAGCTGCGGGGGGTTGGCCTGAAGCCCGGTCAGCGCGGTCGCGCCGTCGGTATAGGTGTCGACGCGGTACCCCTCCGATTCGAGCGCGATCGACACCGAGGTCAGAATGTTGCGGTCGTCATCGACCAGAGCGATCGTCTGCATGGGAACTCCCTGTCAGCATTTGTTTTTTGGAAGGGCCGCCGCAAAGCGGACCAACTCCCTGTTTCTAGCATTTCTTGGAAAAAAACTGGAACAAATTGTGGCAAGCCGCCCGACACGTCCGATCCGTTGCGGTTTAAACCGGATTTAGCGTCGGCCTTTTTGGAGGGTTAAAGTCATGAGAAAACAGAGAAATTTTCATATATGCGTCATAGGCGAAATTTCTTTAATCGATTAAATGACTGATTTCATTAGATTTTGCGACTTCCCCGGTTGTCGGATGCGAATTAATTTAATATGTTTTTAAAAAATTGAATTTCCCTTGAAAGGCGAGAACATGGCGGAGCATGGAATCTACAATCGCAGCTTTCCGGTCGAGAGCGCGGGTCTGAAAGACCTGAAATCAGTCTATTACAACCTCCTTCCGGCCGAACTCTGCGAGGAATCGATCCGTCGCGGGGAAGCGGTTCTGACGGCGGGCGGCGCCTTGCGCGCGCTGACCGGCCAGCACACCGGCCGCTCGGCCAAGGACAAGTTCGTGGTCTGCGACGACGCCACCCGCGACCAGATCTGGTGGGACAACAACAAGCCGATGTCGCCGGAGCATTTCGCGCTTCTGAAGGCGGATATGCTGGCCCATGCCGCCGGCAAGGACCTGTTCGTCCAGGACCTGATCGGCGGCGCCGACGAGGACAACCGCCTGCCAACGCGGGTAATCAGCGAATATGCCTGGCACGCCCAGTTCATCCGCAACCTGCTGATCCGTCCGGATCGCGATGCGGTTGAACATTTCGAGGCGAAGCTGACGATCATCAACCTGCCGTCGTTTTCGGCCGATCCGAAACGCTATGGCTGCCGCACCGAAACCGTGATCGCCTGCGATCTGGTCAACGGCCTGGTGCTGATCGGCGGCACATCCTACGCCGGCGAAATGAAGAAGTCGGTCTTCACCGTGCTCAACTACCTGTTGCCCGAACGCGGCGTGATGCCGATGCACTGCTCGGCCAATGTCGGGCCGGATGGCGACGCCGCCGTGTTCTTCGGCCTGTCAGGCACCGGCAAGACCACGCTCTCGGCCGATCCGGCGCGCACGCTGATCGGCGATGACGAGCATGGCTGGGGCGAAAAGGGCCTGTTCAACTTCGAGGGCGGCTGCTACGCCAAGACCATCCGGCTTTCGGCGGAGGCCGAGCCCGAAATCTACGCCACCACCAAGCGGTTCGGCACGGTGCTGGAAAACGTCGTGCTCGACGCCGACCGCCAGCCCGATTTCGACGATGGCTCGCTGACCGAAAACACCCGCTGCGCCTATCCGCTGGATTACATTCCCAACGCCTCGCGCACCGGGCTCGCGCCGCATCCGAAGACCGTCATCATGCTGACGGCGGATGCCTTCGGCGTGCTGCCGCCGATCGCGAAACTCACGCCCGAACAGGCGATGTACCACTTCCTGTCCGGCTATACCGCCAAGGTCGCGGGCACCGAAAAGGGCGTGACCGAGCCGGAAGCGACGTTCTCGACCTGTTTCGGCGCGCCGTTCATGCCGCGCCACCCGACCGAATACGGCAATCTCTTAAAGGCCCTGATCGCCAAGCACGGCGTCCAGTGCTGGCTGGTAAATACCGGCTGGACCGGCGGCGCCTATGGCACCGGCAGCCGCATGCCGATCCGCCAGACCCGGGCGATGCTCGCCGAAGCGCTGTCGGGCCGTCTGGCGCAAGCCGAATTCCGCACCGATGACAATTTCGGCTTCGAGGTGCCGGTCGCGGTGCCGGGCGTCGATGCCGCGATCCTTAACCCGCGCGGCACCTGGTCGAACCCGACCGCCTACGACGCGCAGGCCAAGAAGCTGGTCGACATGTTCGTCGCCAACTTCGCCAAGTTCGAGGACCATGTCGATGCCGGCGTGAAGGCGGCTTCCCCGGGCGTGCTGGCCGCGGCCTGAAAACAGCTTTAGCTCCGCAGGAGGAGTGCATGAAATACCCGGGCGGCTCAGGTTGCCCGGGTATTTTTCGTTTTCAGCGCCGATCTGCCCGGTCCGCTACCAGGACAGTTCGACATGCGGCCGTCCATCCGAGGTCTTCGCCGGCGAGCGTCCGGTTTCGTCGATGGTGCAGTTGATCCGGCGGCGAAAGGCCGAAAAGCTCTCGAAGGTGACCACATCGATCGCCTCGTCGAATTTCATCGTCAGCCGGTAATAGCCGGGCCGGTTCTGCAACGCCTGCACGGAGATCACCTCGGCGGTGAAAGGATGACCGAGATAGGTGCCGCTGACCCGCGCGCCAAGCATCCACGGATTGAGCGGCGGCCGGTTGCCGACCTTGGCATGCAGCGTGTTCCAGTCGCGAAAACCGTATTGCGCGGCGATCAGTTCCAGCGCGCGGGAGTGGCTGATGGTCTGGTCTTCCTGCGCCAGCCGGGCGCGCAGGCGTTTCGCCTGATCCTTGAGCGTCTCAAGGGCTGGGAGTGGTGTATGGGGCATTGCGAAGTCTTCCCTTCGCATTCGCTTGTCTGGTGTTCCGGTGCCCGCATTGCCTGAAACGCGAATGCGCAAGGTTTGAAAACATCGCTCATCGGTTTGAAGGGAACTTCACCAGAGCACAGCGTGCTTGCGGGCGGCCGGCGTCCCTCACCGTGCCGTTTCATTAATCCGTCCCGGTTTTGCGGTCAAGTTGCCAATCATCGGGACTTGATGCGGCGGGCCCGGGCGTGAGATAACGCCGCCATGGCATCAAGCGACCTTTTCATCAATGACCGGATCACGATTTTCGGCTGGGAACTGACCGAGCAGTTCGTGCTGTCGGGCGGGCCCGGCGGGCAGAACGTCAACAAGGTCGCAACCGCCGTTCAGCTGTTCTTCCCGCTCACGGCCTCGCCCTCTCTGCCCGATACGGTCAAGCGCAATGCCGCGCGCATTGCCGGCCGCAAGCTCTCCAAGGAAGGCGTGCTGATGATCGAGGCCAACCGGTTTCGCTCCCAGGAGCGCAACCGCGAGGATGCCCGCGAGCGGCTGAAGGAACTGATCCTCGCCGCCGCCGCCCCGCCGCCGCCAAGACGCCGCAAGACCAGGCCCACCAAGGGCTCGATCGAACGCCGGCTGAAGGCAAAGACCGGGCGCGGCGCCATCAAGAAGATGCGCGGCAAGCCCGCGCCGGACGAGTGAGAGCGATGAACGACCTGCCCGAAGGCTTCCGCTATCTGCCGGACTATCTCGACCGCGCCGCCCAGGAGGCGCTGGTCGGCGAAATCCGCGCCGTCGTCGCCGAGGCCCCGCTTTACGTGCCGACCATGCCGCGCACCGGCAAGCCGATGTCGGTCAGGATGACCAATTGCGGCGCGCTTGGCTGGGTCACCGACAAGCAGCGCGGCTATCGCTATCAGGCAACCCATCCGGTAACCGGCAGGCCGTGGCCGCCCATGCCGGCGAGCCTTCTGAACCTTTGGGATATGCTTGCCGACTACGAACGTCCGCCCGAGGCCTGCCTCGTCAATTTCTATGACGATACCGCGAAGATGGGCCTGCATCAGGACAGTGACGAGGCCGATTTCGCGGCACCCGTGCTCTCGGTCTCGCTCGGCGATACCTGCCTGTTTCGCGTCGGCGGGACCGAGCGGACCGACAAGGCGGTGTCGCTGAAGCTCAAGAGCGGCGATATCGTGCTGCTTGCAGGCAAAAGCCGCCTCGCCTTCCACGGCGTCACCCGCACCTATCCCGGCACCTCGACGCTACTGAAGAATGGCGGCCGGATCAACCTGACGCTCCGCCGGGTGACGGCGTAGCGCCTCATCGCACGAAAAAGCCGGCGGGCATGACCCCGCCGGCTCGCCTTGGGAGGCTGTGTTCACACCGCGCCCGTCGGGCTTAACCCTCGTCGGTTCTGGATCAGCGCCGCGATCACCACCGGCGACATCACCGCAAGCCCGATCGCCAGCAGTTCGAGATCGCCGATGCCTGCGATCGCCTCGCCCGGCAGCGCGATCAGGATCGCGCCGATCAGGAGCGGCAGCCGCAGGACCCAGGCATAGGGGCTGTCGCGGAACACCGGACCGATGCCCATGATATAGCCCTGGATGCCGCCCGCGAACATCCACACCCCGAACAGCGCCAGCATCACCGACAGCACGATATTGCCCCAGCTTCCATGCCCGATCAGCGCCGGATCGAACACGAAGAAGAACGGGATGAAATAGACGATGCTGCCGATCTTCATCGCCTCGAAGCCGGTGCGCATCGGCGGCGTGTTTGCGACCGATGCGGCGGCGAACGCGCCGAGCGCCACCGGCGGCGTGATGAAGGACAGCATGCCCCAGTAGAAGATGAACAGATGCGAGGCCAACGGATCGAGCCCGACCTGGATCAGCGCCGGCGCCAGCATCACCGCCAGGAAGATGTAGCAGGCCGTCGCCGTCATGCCGGTGCCGAGCACGAGGCTCGTCAGCGCGCCCATGATCAGGAGCAGCAGCGGGCTGTCGCCGGCGATCGACAGCAGATCGTTGACCAGCGTCGCCGCAAGGCCGGTCATCGAAAGCCCGCCGACAATCATGCCGACGGCGGCAAGGGTGGCGGCGAGCGTGGCGAACAGCCGGGCAAGCGAGTCGATGAAGTGCAGCACTTCCTTCCTGCCCCAGCGATCGGTCTTCGAGACGATCTGGTTGATCACCAGCAGCGCGGCGGTGGCATAGAACGGCGCATATTGCTCGTTCTGCATCACCAGCAGCATGAAGGTCAAAAGCCCGAAGGCGAAGACATGGTGCCAGCCTTCCTTCAGCGTCTGCTTCAGCTTCGGCAGTTCCTCGACCGGAATGCCCTTCAGCCCGTCACGCGCCGCACGCGCATCGATCTGGATGAACAGGCCCATGAAATAGAGGAAGGCGGGAATGGCGGCCGAAACCGCGATCGTGGCATAGGGCACCTGCAGGAAATCCGCCATGACGAAGGCGGCGGCCCCCATGACGGGCGGCATGAGCACGCCGCCCGTCGAGGCGCAGGTCTCGATCCCGGCCGCCGTCGTGCCCTTCATGCCGACCCTGCGCATGGCCGGAATGGTCATGACGCCGGTGGTCAGCACATTGGTGACGACGCTGCCAGAAAGCGAGCCCATCAGCCCGCTCGAAAGGATCGCGACCTTGGCCGGTCCGCCGCGGACATGACCGAGAAGCGCGAAGGCAAGATTGATGAAGAACCGGCCCGCGCCGGTATGTTCCAGCGCCGCGCCGAACACGACGAAGCCGAACACGAGATTGGCGAACGCCTTCAGCGGAATGCCGAGCATGCTTTCAAGGCTCATCGCATGATAGGCGGCGACATAGGAAAACGGCGACGAAAACGCCGAGATCGGCCCCGGCATCCTGTCGGCAAACAGCGGATAGGACGAAAAGAACAACACGATCAGACCGAGGATCAGCCCGCCCGCGCGCCTGCCGGCGTCGAGCATGAGCACCCACAGGATCGCGCTGAAGATCACCGCCGTTTGAGGCGGCGACATTTCCCAGCCGAACAGCACGATGTCATAGGCATGGATGACGAAATAGCCGAGCGTGAAAACGGTCACGGCGGCAAGCGTCCAGTCGATGACGCCCGGCCCCCTGGCGGTGTTGCCGCCGAAGCCGGGGATCAACAGAAACACCATCGGGATGGCGAGCGCCAGCACGAGATAGAAATACTGGTTTTCGAGGATCGTGAAACCGAAATGCGATCCGAGATTGAACGTCTGGTTGGTGCCGAGCACGAGGAGGATCAGGGTGAAGACCCTGACCGCCCATCGCGCCGGACCGGGAAGATGGCGGGCGGGGGCCGTCTCGCCATCATGATAGATCTTTTCCGGTTCGGACATTGCCTTCTCTTACCTGAAATAGGCCGGGAAGCCCGCTGCTTCCAACGCGTCGGCGCGCACCTGCATCCACTTCTCGGCAAAACCGTCGCCGCTTTCGCCTTCCATGGTCGCCCAGGCATCCTGCAGAACCTTGCCGCGGGCAACGAGGTCGTCATTGTGCTTCTGGATTTCGTCGGTCCAGACGCCGGCTTCCTTGTAGTATTCGATGGCGCCCGCATTATACGGCACGACCCAGTCGAA
>NZ_DEPM01000022.1:0-211 GCF_002358775.1 Martelella sp. UBA3392 | reverse complement strand
GGCGCCTGCAGGTCGATCGCCTTGGTGACGTTGTAGACCAGGTCTTCAGGTGCTGTGTAGGTGATCAGCGCCGGATAGGGCACGCCCGCGCATTCCAGCGGATGCTCCTCGTCGATATGAACGCCGACGGTCGCCTTGCGCTGGGTGAAGTGCGGGTTGACGGCCTGCAGCCGCTCCCAGCCCGCGGTGTCGGAAAACGGCATCGCCAGCC
>NZ_DEPM01000298.1:36212-36417 GCF_002358775.1 Martelella sp. UBA3392 | reverse complement strand
GGCCAGCAGTCTGGACGTTCCCGAAGGCTCGGCCTTCTTGCGGACGTGATAGGTCTCGCTCACGCGCGGCTCGCCTTCCGGCATCATCCGGGCGAAGCCGAGAACGTTCAGGCGAAAGGCCTCGAAGCCGCGGGCGAAATTCGCGCTGATCAGCATCGGCCGGTGCGCGCAGCAGGCCGACAGGCGTTCATCGTCTTCCTGAGAG
>NZ_DEPM01000298.1:557-35924 GCF_002358775.1 Martelella sp. UBA3392 | reverse complement strand
GGCCGACAGGCGGGCGTCGTCCTCGGCGGAGAACCCGGTGGTGCCGATGACCACCGGTATGCTCTTGACGCCGATGGCGTCCTGAAGCGCCATGCTGGCTTGCGGGGTCGAAAAATCGATGATGACGTCGCAATGGCTCTTCATCGCCGCGTCGGCGGGGCGATATTCGATGCTGCTGCCGGCGACGGGCTTGCCGACAAGCCTTGATCCCGGCGACACCAGCGCCGCCGCAAGCTCAAGGCCGGGATTGGAGACGATCAGCTCCACGAGACTGGTTCCGACACGGCCCGAAGCGCCGAGAATTCCGATACGCATTGTACTCTCCTTAGTCGATCACGACCTTCTGTTCCGACATTTCCCTGATGGCGACGCGCACGCCCTCGCGGCCGAGGCCGGAACGCTTGATGCCGCCGAAGGGCACATGCTCGGCGCGGAAATCCGGCCCCTCATTGATCATCACGCCGCCCACGGCGAGGTTGCGGGAAAACATCCGGACCAGGGCATGGTCGTTGGTGAACACGCCCGCCTGCAGCCCGTATTCCCCGGCATTGACCTCCGCGATCGCCGCGCCGGCGTCGGAAAAGCGGCGGATCGCGATCACCGGGCCGAAGGTCTCCTCGGCAATGACCGGAGCATTGGCGGCGACATCGGCAAGCACGGTCGGCGCGAAAACGGTGCCATCATGATTACCGCCGGCAAGCAGCCGGCCCTCGCCTGCGCTGACCGTCGCCGCGATCCTTTCGGCGACCGTGCGGGCAGCAGGCAGGTCGATCACGGTGCCCATGTCAGTGTCGTCTCGCGAGGGGTCGCCGAATTCCACCCCATCCACCGCGGCCATCAGTCTGTCGGTGAAAGGCTTTTCAATATCGGCGTGGAGATAGAGCTTCTTGACGGCGGCGCAGCTCTGGCCGGCGATCTCGAAGCGGTGTCCGATCGTGGTGGCGACGGCGCGGTCGAGATCGGCATCGGGCAGGACAAACAGCGGATCATTGCCGCCAAGCTCCATCAGGCAGCGCACCAGGCCGCTGGCGTTCTTGAGCGCCAGCCCGGCCGCCGGTCCGCCCGTGAACGAAAGCAGGTCAATCGGCGCGCGGGCAAGAGCAAGCGCTGCCTCCGCCCCGCCATTGACGACCTGGAACAGGTCGTCCGGCCAGCCCGCCTTGCGCGCCAACTCGCAAAGTCTGTTGGCGGCAAGCGGCGCCTTCGGCGAGGGCTTGGCGACCACGGCATTGCCGGCGGCGATCGCCGGGCCGAGCTTGTGGCACAGCAGATTGACCGGATAGTTGAAGGGCGTGATCGCCCCGACAACGCCGACGGGCTCATAGGTGACCGTCGCAAGCCGGTCCGCGCCGCCCTCGACGATGGCGCAATGCAGGGCCTCGCCGTCGAGGAAGGTGGCGGCATCGCCCGCAAGCTTCAGCGTGTTCTGCGCCCGGCGGATTTCGTTGCGCGCCTCCCGGATTGTCTTACCCATTTCCGAAGACACGAGGCGCGCCAGGTTTTCGGCATCGGCGGCCATTTCGGCGGCAAGCGCGTTCAGCAGAGCGCGACGCATGGCCGGGGTCGAGAAGCGGAAGGCGCGGGCGGCGGCCTTGGCGTTGATCACGGCGGCGTCGATCTCCACCGGCGTGTTCACGCAAAGCTCGCCCACCGGCGCGCCGGAAAACGGGTTGCGGACGGAAATCGTTTCTGTTTTCGGCAGGGTCGCCGCCTGTGCCTGTGCCATAGATGCCTCACTGGTCTTTCGGTTCAATTGGGGAGGAAGCCGCGGTGATCATCGCGTCGATCGGGACCGGGCGGACCGGCCATCGCCTGCCGGCCAGATTTTTGGCTGCGGGGATGGTCTGGCCGGGTCTGAGCTCGGCTATGAATGCCGCGGTATTGTGGGCGCAGAACCGCCCCTGGCAGGCGCCCATGGCGAAGCGGCCATTGTGCTTGATCTCACGCTCCGAGGGCGCATCGACGCCGAGCACAAGCGCCTTCAGATCGCCCGCGGTCTTGCCCTCGCAGCGGCAGAGGATCGTGTCATCGGGCAACGCCGCGAACGGGGATGCGCCTGATGCGGGCGCGAAGATCCGGTCGAGCACCGCCTGCGCCGCGCGCATGTGCGCCAACATTGCTTCGGGCCTTGGCGCCTGTCCGGAAAGTGCCGCGATTACCTGGCCCGCGGCCTTGCGCCCATCGGCTTCGGCGGCGCTGCTGCCCAGCGCCTCGCGCCCGTCGCCGGCATGGAGGATCAAAGGGTGGCTTGGGGAAGGCTGACCCTCGGGCGGCAATGCGAAGTCATTGGGCCGGATGCCGTCATGCAGGCCTACGCGATCGACGATGATCTCCCGGGAGCGGCCATCCCGCCCGACCAGCGTGACGGCGAAGCCCGCGTCGATCCGACGGATATCGCGCACCGTTGTCGCCTGCAGAACCGGTATCCGCCGTGTGAGCAGCGTCGCCATGTAGCCGAGGGATTCCGTCAGCAATTGGGGAAACCGGAAAAGCTCAAGGCCGGCGGCAACCGCCCTGAAGGGCGCGCCCGCTTCGACCACCGCTACCGGCGGATTGCCAAGCCGCGCCATCTGCGCTGCAACGGCGAAAAGCAGCGGGCCGTTGCCAGCGAGCAGAACGTGGCCCTGCGGCGGCCGTCCGGTTTCCTTCATCATCACCTGCAGGCCGCCAGCAGTTGAAACGCCGGGCAGGTGCCAGCCGGGACGCGGCAGCACTTTTTCGACCGCGCCGGTTGCGATGATCACCGCCTTCGGCCGGCGTGTTTCGATACGGCCCGTCCGGCGGTTTTCGGTGACCACCCAGCTGTCGCCATCCACCGCGATGAAGACCTGTTCATGGTGGATCGGGATGTTTTCGACGGCCTGTCTCAGCCGCGCGAAACGCGCCTTGGCCGCGCGCGGCTGCGGGACGGGGGTGACGCCGTCGATGGGCTGGCGGAAGATCGCGCCGCCGATCGTCGGCCGCTGTTCGATGATCTCGACCGAAACACCGGCGCGCTTCAGCGTAGCGGCGGCCGCAAGCCCCGCCGGACCGGCGCCGATGACCAGCACGTCGATCGCGGGCTCAGACATAACCGCCCTCCATGCTTTCCACCTGCATGCCCTCGCGGGCAGGGGTCAGGCAGGTTTCGCGCGCGACCCCGTCGACCCGCGCGACACAGCCCTGGCACGCGCCAATGCCGCAGAAATAGCGGGTCGGTTGGCCGAGCCCGTCGGCGCCAAGCTGCATCACACCTTCGGCGGCAAGGGCGGCGGCGATGGTTTCGCCCGGGCGGAAGACGATTTCGCGCCCCATGAAGAAGAATGTCCCCCGGCTCATGCCGCCACCTCGCAGATGCCGAAGCGAGCAGGATCGAACGGGCTGATATCGATCGACGGGCGCTCTCCGGTGACAAGTTCGGCGATCGTCCTGCCGGTGACCGGACCAAGGCAGATGCCGTCGCCTTCAAAGCCGGTGGCGATGAAGCCGTTTTCTATGCCGGGCAGCCTGCCGATCAGCGGCAATCCGTCGGAAACGGCGGTGCGCGCGCCGGCAAAGACCCTGAGAAGCCGAAGCCGCGCGAGCCCCGGTACCAGCGCGACGGCATCGCTCAGGATGCGGGACACCGCCTCGAGATCATTGACCTTGCGGTCGCCAAAGGCTTCGCGCGTGCCGCCGATCAGGAATTGCCCCGTCTCCAGCGGGTCGATGACAAGCCCAAACCCGCGTCCGGGCGGGGCGGCGTCGCTGCTGCCGGAACGCTTGGAAAGCAGATAGCGGCCCGACATGATCGCGCCGGGCATGGATGCGTTGAGGGCGACGGCGCGTTCGGTCACCAGCAATTGCCCTTTGCGCGGAATGAGTCCGGCGCCGACATTGACCAGGCGCTCGGAGCCGGAACCGGCGCAGATAATGACAGCGTCGGCGGAGAGGAACCCGTTGTCGGTTTCAACGCCCTCGACCCGTTCGCCATTGCCGGCAAGCCGCAGGCGGCTGGCGCGGGTGTTGCGGTTGACGGCGATGCCGGCGGCGGCAATCAGCCGGTGAACGATCCGGTAGCCGATCGCGTGTCCCTCCGCATGAACTTCGACGGCAAGGGACGCGCTCTCGGAAAGCGCCGGAAAGCGCCGGCGCAATGCGCAGCTGTTGAGATGCTCCACGCTCACGCCGGCGGATGAAAGGGCCGCCGCATGCGCCTCCAGCACCGTGCATTCTTCCGCGCTGGAAGCGATGATGAAGGTCGAGCGCTGCTTGAACAGGCCGGCGAACAGTCCCTCTTCGGCCAGCCTGCGATAAAGCGCAATGCCTTCCAGGGCCGTCGTCATCATCGGGCCGGGACGCTTGCTGGCCACGGAGACCGCGCCATCGGCAGCGCCGGTCGCTTCCGCCGCCGGCGCGCTGCTGTCGATCAGAGTGACGCGGACGCCCTTTTTCGCAAGAAAATAGGCGGTCGCCGCGCCGACGATGCCGGAGCCGATGACGATGGCGGATGGTGTGGAGCGGGAGTGCATTTGGTTTGACCGGTATGATGGCGTTCGATATCGGTCATATTGACGGCTGTCGGCTTCGGGCGTCGATACAAGAGAATGGCCTTCAAAGGTCATGTTTTTTGTATCAGGCTAGCGGCCGGCCACCCCTTAAAAGAGAAGAAAGGGGATTTTCGCGATGGCAAAGATCAGTCTTACACTGGTGCAGACCTTCTATCATGTGGCGCGCAACGGCTCGTTCTCGGCGGCGGCGCGCGAGCTGAATCTGTCCTATCAGTCCGCCGCCAATCATGTGCGCCGGCTCGAGCAGATTTTGAAAAGCAGGCTGATCGAATCCGAGCAGGGGGCCAAGCGCATCACGCTCACGCCGCGCGGCCGCGCGCTTTACAATCTGCTGCATCCCGAGCTCGACATCATGCTGGAACGGCTGACGACGCTGATCGAGAACCAGCGTTCCGCGCTCCGCGTGGGCATGCCGCAGGCGATCTTCTTCTATCTGTTTCCCAAGGTTCTGGCCCGCTTTCGCGAGGCTTTTCCCGAGATGGAGTTCTCCGTCTACGAACGCGATACGGTGCTGGCCGAACTGGTGAAGAATGGCAGCCTCGATGTGTGCATCTCGGAACGCTATTTCGGCGACCCGGTGGTGCCGCAGCGCATGCTTGGAAGCTACCGGCTTTCGCTTGTGTTCCCGCGCGCCTGGGGCGATGTTCCGGCGCAGGAGGATATTCCGGATTGGGCCGCGGACAAGCCGTTCGTGACCTATGAACCCGGGCAGACCCTGCGCAATGTCTCGGTCGATTTTCTCGGCCGTGGCGGCAGGACCGTGCATCCCGCGATTTCGACCTCGGGCAGTTCCAGCGTGAAGCTGTGCGTTGAAGAAGGGCTCGGCTTTTCCATCATTCCCTCATGGTGCGTGGCCGCCGATGATGAAAAGGTCGCCTCGCTCCGCCTCACCAGCCTGCCGGAAATCCGGGTCTATTTCGGCAGCGCCGGATTCCTGCAAACCCACCCCATGGTCCAGCAGCTTTACGAGGATTGCCAGCGCGAACTGGTGGGGCCGGTTCTGGACCCGCCGAGCGGCGATATCCTGCCGCCTCTATGACCCGAACATACAAAAAAGCGCACAAGCGCCGTCTTTTCTCTAGCATTGTCTCGATCGGCTGAGCCGCTAGCCTGTTCCCGACGTGACCGATGGGGGTTGCGGTTCAATAATACGATCAATCCGGGGAATTATGGAGATCTCTCAATGAACTTGCTTGCCAAGATCTGTGGCGCGACGGCGGTGGCGCTTTCGCTGTTTTCAGCCGCCGCCAGCGCCGACACGGTCAGCGACATCCGCGAGCGCGGCACGCTGCGCATTCCGGCGATCCTGAACGAAGTGCCCTATTTCAACAAGGACCCGCGCACGGGCGAATGGACCGGCTTCGTTATCGATATGGCGTCGGATATCGCCAAGACGCTGGATGTCGAGCTTGAAGTGGTGGAATCGAGCTGGTCCAACGCCATTCTGGACGTCCAGAGCGGCAAGGTCGACATGGCCTTCGCCGTGACCGCGACGCCGGTGCGCGCGCTGTCGGTTTCGTTTTCCGACCCGACCTATTACAACAGTTTCGTACTGATCTCCGCCGATGAGGGGCTGGAAGGCAAGAGCTGGAACGAACTCAACGACCCGCAATACACCTTCGCAGTTGATCTCGGCTCCGCGCAGGATCTGATGGCGCAGCAATATCTGCCCAAGGCCAATATTCTGCGCTTCAAGACCCGCGACGAGGCGATCGTCGCCGTCACCACCGGCAAGGCGCAGGGGCTGATCAACACCATGCTCAACGGGCTGGTGATCTCCAAGAAGGCCGCCAATGTGGGCAGCGTCAAGGTGCCGACCCCGGTTCTGTCCACCCCTTCGGTGATTGCCGTGAACTACGGCGCGGACGAGACCTTCAAGAGCTTCGTGTCCGCCTGGGCCGAGTATAACCGCCGCATCGGCAACAACCAGACCTGGATCCTCAAGAGCCTGGAGCCGTTCGGCATCTCGCTGACGGACATGCCTCCCGGCTTCGGCTTTGGCGGCTGATCGAGAGCGCGGATTGCCGTCCATTTAAGCAGACGGAAAGACGCCCGGCGCGTTTGCCGGGCGTGTCATGCGTGCCGCCTGCAGCGGCAGAACCGGTTGTGAAACGGCGGATACGCGCCAGCGGGCTCGCGGCAGCCCGAGAACGGCTTATCGCGAATCCCGGGCGGGAACCGCGTCCCCCTGCAGCCGGCCATCGCGCCAGAGCTGACGCGACATCGGGCCGTCGGCGTCGTAATAGGTGGTGGTGCCGTCGCGCTTGTCGTTCTTCCACATCTGCACTTCCTCAAGCGCGCCGTTTTCCGCCAGGATGTAACTCGGCCCGTCCTTCATACCGTTGCTGAAGCTTGTAACCGCGATGCGGTAGCCATTGCCGTCAAAGGTCGTCCAGCGGCCGTCCTTGATGCCGTGGTCGTAGCGGCCCTGTTTCGTTTCGTCGCGGTAGGGGACCTGTTCCAGCCATTCGCCGTGCTTCTCGCCATCGACATAGCGCCCGCCGGCAATCATCCGGTCGCCATCCAGCTCCTTGTAGGGTCCGTTCAGGATGCCCGCGTCATAGGTGGCGAGCCGCTTCAGCTCGCCGTTCATCCTGTATGTCCGCTGCGCGCCGGTCAGCTTTCCGTCATCGTTATAGGTCTCGTGGATGACGTCGCTGGAGTGTTCCGTCCGGCGCCAGTCGCCGACGCGCTTGCCATGGTCGTAATAGCCCCGGTCCCACTCCCGGCCGCGCCAGGCGCGGGTGTAAAGACCATCCTCCTTGCCGTCGACATAGTGGACGCGGGTGGTGATCTGGTCGATCTCGGTGGTCGAGACGAACAGCCCGCGATATTCGCCATCGACCAGTTCGGTGCGGTCCAGAAGCTGGTCGTTGAGATATTTCGTGAAGAGGAGATAGCCTTCGGCCTTGATCTCGGTTTCGGTGAAATTGCCGTAATGCTCGACGGTTTTCTGTCCTTCGCCGCGGCCTTCGATCTGAACCGGCTCTTCGAGCCAGATCAACTCTCCGTCCTTCCATTTCCGGCTTCTCAACGCGCTGCCATCCCCGGCATAGTCGGTCTGGGCGACGAGCGCGCCGGATTCCGACCAGCGTTTTGCGCTGCCGGTCGGCGTGCCCATGTCATAGTGGCGCTCGGCTCGGCGCGCGCCGGAGGGCCAGTATTCGGTGACGACCCCATCGGCCGCGCCATCGACATAATGGCCTTCCTCGATGAGGTTGCCGTCCTTGTCGTAGTCCCTGTAGGGGCCATCGCGCCGGCTCATCGACCAGTGGATTTCGGCGGCAAGCTTGCCGTTCTCGTGGTATTTGCGTTCCACGCCGTCGATATGGCCGTCGACATGATTGTTTTCGGCCGAAAGCGTGCCGTCCTCATAATAGAGACGCCAAGGGCCGTTGAGCACGCCATCCTTCCAGGTGGTTTCACGCTGGGGCTTGCCATCCGCCCAGCACCGGACCTCCGTGCCGTTTTTCTTTCCATCCTCATAGGGCGTGCGGCCCACGACATTCTCATCCTCGTCGAAGGTCACCATCTCGCCGTCGCGGCGGCCGTCCTCGTTGAGCGGAACGCGGGTCTTGAGGTAGCCCGAGCCGGGATAGAAGGTCTCGATCTTTCCGACCTTGCGGCCCTCATCCAGCGTCGGGGCGGTGTTCCAGACGCGGGCATAACGGTCATCGTCTTCGTCGTAGATATCGATGATATAGACGCCGTCCTTTGCCTTTTCCGGCGGCGTGTAGCTGTAGGCGCCGTCCGGGGAGGGTGCCAGATTTTCGTCGACATTGGCCGCATGGGCGGCGCCTGCCGCCAGAGCGAGTAGAAGTGCGAGAGCGGTTTTCATCGGGCGTCCTCCCTCGGTTCAGGCAGATCGGGAAAGCGGATTTCGAAGCGCCGAGTCACCGGGTCGGAACCGGCGTCCGCTTCAAGGATGCGCTCCGGCCGGCCGGCGGCGCGGATATGGCCGTCTTCGAAGAGCGCCGAGGCGAGCGTGTCGTCGGGGGCGAGGGGCGTGCCATCCGGCGCGACTAGCGCAAGTGCGGTGCCCTCGGCATCGACCAGCCGGAAGCGCGCGTTGAATGCGCCAATCGTCATGGTGCTGTCCACGCCGAGCGCTTCCGGTTCGATCAGCCATGGCCGTTCGGGATCGAGCGTCTCGGTCGCCTCGCGCCATGCGACGGTGGTTTCGCAATCGATGACGACGGTGATCGGATCATGCCCGTAGAAATGCGTGCGGATGCCGTCATCGGTTTCAAGCTGCAGCGTCGTCGTACCTGTCTGTTCGTCCGTCTGCGTTTCGAAGCCAAGGTCGTGACCGGCAAGCGATACGGGCTCATCCAGCCCCGTCTCGCAGTGCTTCGCCTGCGTCGTCGCGAGCCTGAAACGCAGCGCGGCCAGATCGAGGCCTTCAGGCGTGATCGCATCGAGCGCCGACGGCGTGCCATCCGGATAAAGCGCTCGCCTCTCGGGCTCGGTGTCGGGATCGAGGCGTTTGCCGCGTTCGGTGCGGAAGGTGACCGTGCGGGTCGTGGCCGGGTTTTCGGCGTAGCGCTCGACGCGGATTTCGATCTTCTCCGGCACGGTTTCAGCCTTGAGCGCCACCTTGAGGCCGCTGTAATCCGGCATCGCCAACCGACGCGCCTGGCTTTCCTCCGGCGTCAACCAGTCCGCGCCGCTGTCGGCGGCATAGATCTGTCCCTTGACGTCGCTTCCTTCCGGGAAAGAAAGGCCGAAGAAATCCCAGGTTTTGCCGGACAGCAGCAGTTCGTAGCCATCATCGGTCGGTCGGAACTCGGCCGAGGCGCCATTGCGGATTACGCTGGCCTTCCCATCTGCATCCGGTCGCAGCGTCAGGGTAAAGGGCTCTGCGGGATACCAGTCGACCTTGGCGCTGAGCTCCGTTGCCCGATCCAGCTCGTCGCGAACATCGCCGATGCCGACCGGGCGCGCCCGCGAGACCGTCCGGAACCCGCCGGCGTCCGGAACGGTCACGGGCATGGTGGCGAGGAACGCGGTCGGCAGTTCGGTGTCGCCGTCGAAAAGACGCAGATCGTGGAGCGCGAAGCGGCCGATATTGCTGCCCGCTGCGGGATCGTGGGCGAAGCTCAGCGTGTAGGTCTTGCCGTGCTTGTCGGCCTCTCCCGGCTCGCCGGTGAACACCATGTCCGGCTCGGGCGGCATGACGATGGTTGAAAACGGAAAGGTCGGCATGTCATGCCATTCAGGCTCGCCCCGGAACGCATGGGTATAGAGCGGGAAGGGACTTTCCGTGTTCGCCATCGCGATGGTCTGGCGCGAGAAACGCTCGTCGTTCGCGCCGGGATTGATGCGCATGTCATAGGTCATCACCGAGCGCTCGACCCAGCCGCTGTCGCGCGCAAGTACCGAAACGCCGGACAGTCTCGTATCCTCCGACGTGCCCTCATAGCTGAGGAAAACCGCATCCGGCGTCACCGCGCTGACGGTGATCTCGACATCGGCGACGCCCGGCAGCGTGGTGGTGGTGGACCAGCCCTTCTCGGCTTCGATTTCGACCGGCAGGACCGGCTGGCCGAGCTGGTCGCGCATTTGGGCGAGCATGGCTTCCGGCATCTCGGCATCGCCGCGCGGGGCGAAATCCGTCAGCCCGTGGCTTTCCGGATCGATCGTGGCGGAAAAGCCTTCGCGCATCAGCCGGGCAAGATCGTCGGGCGCGTCGCCGAAGGCGGTGCTGGTTACCCGCGATCCCTCGTCATAGGCAAACCACAAAGGGAAGACGTCCATGCTGATGCCGCCGTCCTCGTCGCGTCCGGTGACCGCAAAGCGGGTCAGCGCCGAAACGAACTGGTTGTCGTAAAAGCCGTCCGAATCGCTGAAGCCGGAAGCCATGGAAATTTCGAGGTGGTAGGTCCGTTCGGCTCCGACGGCCGGGTCGAAAATGATGGTCTCGGCCTTTGCCACGCCGGGAATGGCGGCGACAAGCAGGGCGAACCAGAAACGTCGTTCGATCATGCTTTCTCCTTCGATGGCGCAGTCATGAAGGGGCAGGCGGGCAGAGGCAAGTAACTGCAAGTTGAGATTTACTCCCTGCCGGAAAACCATTGTAACGAACGGATTTGTCTATGCTTTTTCGCCGGGCTATAAGGCCCCGTCACCCGGATTCGCCACACCAAAAGCCAGGGCCGTCAGCCATTTTATTCATGAAATCACTCTCGGTTTTCCAGACAGTTTTTTTCCGCCGGCATGGTAAATCGGATGACGGCCTTTTGGTCTCGGGGAAGCGGATCGTCGCGGCCTTCCTGCTTGTGCTGATCTGGCTTGGGCCGGCCTCGGCGCGCGAGCGGATCGAGCGTTTCGAAAGCGACATCGCGATCGGCCCGACCGGCCGCCTCGATATCACCGAGACCATCGCGATCAAGGCGGAGGGGTACCGGATCGAGCATGGCATCTTTCGCGACCTGCCGATCGCGGGACGGACGGCGGAGGGCGGCGTCGATCCCGGCGCGTTGCAGATCCTGTCGGCCACGCTCGACGGTAAGCCGGTGCCCATGCGCGTTGCCCGCCGCAGCGACTATATCCGCATCTTTCTGGGGGATTCCGGAACCGATCTCGAACCGGGCGTTCACACCTTCCGGCTTGCCTATCGCACCGGACCGCAGATCGAAAGCCGCGACGGTCACGACGAATTCTACTGGAATGTGACCGGCTCCTACTGGGCCTTCCCGATCGACAACGCCGCCGCGACCATTCATCTGCCGGAGGGCGCGGGGGCCACACAGGTCGCCGGCTATACCGGGCCACTCGGCTCGACGCGTACCGAGGTGTCCCGCCGCCTCAGCCCGGATGGCGGCACGGTCGATGTTTCGACCTATCGCATTCTCGACCCGGAGGAGGGGCTGACCGTCGCCATCGCATTCCCCGAAGGTTTCGTCAGCGAACCGGCGGCCGCCGAGCGGTTCCGGTGGTGGGTGCGCCGCAATCCGGGCGTGGCGATTTCCGGCGTCGGCCTCGGCGCTCTCGGCCTGCTTTTCCTGTTCGTCTCCCGGCAGATCAGGCGGCCCGGAGAGGAGCACGCCGGTCGCTATCCGGTGGTCGAGCGGCGCAAGCCGCCGCGCGGCACGACGCCCGCTCAGGTACAGTATATTTCGATGCGGCGCATGCTCGGCCATTCCGCGCTCCTCGCCACGGTCATCCATCTCGGCCTGCGCGGGCTGATGACCATCGTTCCCGAGGGCAAAGCCTGGCGGATCGTACTGGACGAGGGCGAGACCGGCACGCTGGCGCCCGAGGAGGAAGCGCTGGTTTCTGGCGTGCGCGCCGAAGGCGGCAGCGTCCTGGTCGAGCGCAACAACCGGCAGACGCTGAGACGGCTTTACGGCGATTTCGCCCGCGTGGTGCGCGCCACCCATGGCCGGCGGTATTACGCGCCGAACGGCAAGTGGAAGCTGGCGGCCGCCTTCCTCTGCTCCGGCCTTGCCGCAGCGCTTGCTCTGACCGGCATGGATGGCGAGGGGTGGATCCTTGCCTATGGCCCGCTGCTGCCGATCGCGCTTGGCCTTGCCTTTGCGGGCTTCGATGCGCGCGCCTCGGCGGATACGGTCAGCAATGCCGCCGGAAACGGCATGGGCGGCGGGCTGGTCGCGAGCGCGGGTCTGTGGCTGATGATGGGCTTCTTCACCGGGGCCTTCGGCTGGGCCACGGCGCTCGGCCTCGTCGCGACGCCGGTGCTGTTCTGGTGGTTTGCCGCGCGGATCGGCCAGCCGACGGAAGAGGGGCGGGCGCGCGAGGCGGAAATCGAGGGGCTGCGCCTCTATCTCCAACGCGTCGGCGACATGCGCCACGCCAATCGGAGCGAAAGGGACGCGCTCCCATCGCTTCTGCCGTTCGCGGTGGCGCTCAACATGAAGTCCGAATGGAGCCGCGCCTTTGACAGCGTGATGGACGCCGGCCCCGGCACCATCAACCCGATCCCTTTCGGCCTGCACCCGACCTTCTATGACACGGGCGCGAACGGTGCGACGATCTTCGGCGCCTGCCAGGCGCTCAGCACCAACCTCACGGCTTGCATCTCGCCCAACGGATCGGGCTCTGGCGGCGGCTTTTCGGGCGGCGGCTTCTCCGGCGGTGGCGGCGGCGGCGGTGGGGGCGGCGGCTGGTGAATGGCTGTCTCGAGATCAGAACTGGTTGACCAAAGGCGAGGGTGCGGCGATTTGCGGCTGCTCACGAGTTCACCGGAGGTCACAGCCGGTTGCATGCGTCTTTGTATTCCGCGTCGAGCCGGGTGACGAGGTCGCCGGCGTATGGACGATATCGGCGGCGCTTCAAACGGCCGCACTATCCTCATATTTCGCCTTTTCCCCGATGGTATCAGGGAATGGTCGCGGGGCCTGCGGTATCGTCTTTCGGAGAGGTTCCGAAGGCGCGGCGGAAAGCCTGACTGAACGCACTTTGCGAGTGGTAGCCCACCATCTCGGCGACATCGGCCACGCGCAGATTGTCCCGCATGAGCGCTGTTCGCGCGACTGTGAGCCGCCACGAACGCAGGTATGACAGCGGCGGCTGGCCGGTGCGGCGGGAGAACGCGGCGGAGAAGGCTGCGCGCGACATGCCGGCAATCCCTGCCAGTTCCGCCACGGTCCATGGATGGGCGACGTTTTCGTGCAGTGCGGCAAGCGCCCGGCCGATCCGCGGATCGAGAAGCGCGCCAAGCCAGCCCATGCCGGTCGCCCGGACCTCGCTCGCACAGGCGCGGATCGCTTCCACCAGAAGAATATCGGCAAGGCGGGAGCGCACGATTTCGCCCCCGATCGCCTCGCGCTCGGTCTCGTTCGACATCAGGTTGAGGGTCATCCCGATCGCGCTCGATCCCGAGGCATCCCTCGGCACCACGAAGAAATCCGGCAGCATGTCCAGCAGGAAATCCGCATTTGCCCCGGCAAAGGTGACGCTGCCTCCGATGCCGACAGTCTCATCGCCGTTGATCCGGGCAACATCCCGCTCCGGACCGTCGTAAAGAGCGCGGCCATCGGCCGGGGCGAGTGTCGGATCACTGCACACCACATAGTCCGTGCGTCCGATCAGACAGACATCGCCCGCCTGCATGCGCCGGGGCTGATGCCCCGGGACCGAGATCCATGCATCGCCGCGAAGCAATGCCACGAATTTGAGACGATCGAGGCCGGGAAAGGAGAGCGACCACGCGCCCGCGGCTTCAATTCGTGTGCGCCGGGCCACGCGCGCGCCCAGAATATCGAGCACGTTTGAAAGCGGATCGACGGCGATGCTGGACGATCGCGACAATTTGAGAGACTCCTTCGCGTCGCTAATCTTTCCTTCCTGGCATAGATAACTGCAAAAGCAAATCATCTATCGGGAGTGCCAAATGACCATTGAAGGCAGAGTTGTCGCCATTACCGGCGCCAGCAGCGGCATCGGCCTCGCAACCACGAAACTGCTGGCCGCGAAAGGGGCACGCGTCGTGCTCGGCGCGCGCAGAGAGGCCGAACTTGAAACGATCACAGACGAGATCGTCGCCAACGGGGGCCAAGCCGTTTTCAAGGCCACCGACGTTCGCCGCCGCGCCGATCTGGAAGCACTGGTCGCCAAGGCGATCGACAGCTTCGGCCGGCTCGATGTCATCGTCAACAATGCCGGTATCGGCCCGATCTCCCGCTTCGATGCTTTGCGGGTTGATGATTGGGACGCGATGATCGACGTGAACCTCAAGGGCACGCTTTACGGCATAGCGGCCGCCCTTCCGGTGTTTGGACGACAGAAGAGCGGTCACGTCGTCAATGTCGTCTCAACGGCGGGCATCCAGATCGTGCCGACGATGGGGGTCTATGCCGCCACGAAGAATGCCGTCAGAACTGTGACCGAGGCGCTCAGACAGGAGGCTGGGCCGCATTTGCGGGTCACCGAAATATCGCCCGGGATGATCGCCACGAATTTCGGAGACAGCATCACGGACGAGACGACAAAGAAGATGATTACGGAGCGTCTGGGGGCGATCGCGATCTCGCCGGATGCGATCGCCGGCGGCGTCCTCTACGCGCTGGAACAGCCCTTCGATGTCGACGTCGGCAGCATCGTCATCCGCCCGACGGCGCAAGGCTGAACCCGTTCTGCTGCTTTCTTTGCTGCTGGCAGAAAGGGAGTTGAACTCACACCGGCTTCCGCCGACCCCGATCCGGACGATTGACATACCGCCCCCACCTGTTTATTTCCGAACGGTCGGAAATAAACAGGTGATCGATGGCGCGTCCCAGAAAACATGATCAGGATAAGATACTCGATGCGGTCGAGCGGGTTGTCGCGCGCGACGGCGTGCTGACCGTCGATGCGGTGGCGAAGGAAGCGGGTGTCTCGAAGGCGACTGTGCTTTATGAACATGCCAGCAAGCGCGCGCTTGTCGCGGCGCTGGTCGATCGCACCATCAAGGCCGACAACGCCTTCAACCAAGCCTGCGCGGCGCCGTTTGCCGGCGAGGCGGATGCGCCTTTGAAGGGCCGCATCGAGGCCGCCCGGCGCAGCCCGCCCGTGCCCGAGGGCAATCCCGCGGTGCTGAGCCTCGTCGCCGCCCTGATGCAGGATGCCGATCTGCGCGCGGAGTTCCGCCGCAACCAGAAGACGCTTTCCCGTCAACTGCTGGCGGAAGCGCGCGATCCCCGGGCCGCCCGGCTTGCCTGGCTTGCGCTGGAGGGTCTGAAATACCAGCAGCATCTCGAACTCCACGACTGGGACGAGGCCGAACGCGCGGAAATTCTGCGCGACATCGAAACCCTTGCCGGCCTTGGCAAAGACGGCATCGGACATGACAATGGCTGAAGAGCACGTATTCATCACCGGCGCGTCGGGCTATGTCGGCCGCAACCTGCTGCGGCACTTCGTCTCCAGGGGCCATCCGGTGACCGGGCTTGTCCGCAGCCCGGAAGCAGCCGAGCGGGTCGCGTCCTGGGGCGCGCGTCCGGTTCCGGGCGACATGCTGACCGCCGAGCTTGCGCCGCTGATGTCCGACGCGGATGTGCTGATCCACGCGGCGGCCAATGTCGACCATGGAACGGGCTCAAAGGCGGCATCTGTCAATCCGGATGGCACGCGCCGGGTATTGGAAGCGGCAAGGGATGCCGGGGTCAGGAAGATCATTCACATCAGCACGGATTCCGTGCTGCAGGACGGTCGTCCCCTGCGCAATGTCGACGAGACCGCTCCCTATCCGGACCGCCCGGCCGGAGCTTATTCGGCCGGCAAGGCCGAGGCGGAGAGGATCGCCCGCCGGGCCGCCGCCCAGGGCCAGCATGTCGTCATCCTGCGTCCGCGCATGGTCTGGGGCCGCGATGATACGACCGCGCTTCCGATGCTGGTCGAAGCCGTGAAGAGCGGCAAGTTCGCCTGGATTTCGGGCGGCGGCTACCGCTCCTCCAGCCTGCATATCGCCAATCTGTGCCATGCCGTGGAGCTTGCCTTTGCCCGTGGCGGGCGCGGCGAAATCTACCACGTCACCGACGGACCGGCCCGCCCGTTTCGCGAAACCGTCAGCGGCCTGCTGGAAACCCAGGGGCTGGAAGGCGGGACCAGGAGTGTGCCGCGCGGCGCGCTCCGCATGATTGCCCGCTTCAGTGACGGGCTGCATCGCCTGAGCGGCGGCAGGTTCAGTGGACCGCTGAGCTATCAGGATTATGCCACCAGCGCGGTCGAGATCACGCTCGATATCCGAAAGGCGGAACGCGACCTCGGCTATCGGCCGGTGGTTACGTTTGAGGAAGGTCTGCGTGAATTGCGGGCGCTTCGGTGACCGCCCGTGATCGGAAGTCGCCGCGCGCTTTCATTATTGCGGGGGCCGTTCCGGCATGAGTTGATCGAGGGTCACCTCGGCAAACTGCGCCAGAAACAGCAATTCCGCCTTTTCCATCGTGTCTGAAAGCGCTGCGTTGACGCGCTCCTGAACCTTGCAATCGGGATGCTCGCTGCGGTTTCCGATGGCAAACAAAGTGGGCCGGCCAAGGGCCTCGTAAACGGCGAGCAGCGTGATCTGGTGGAGCGGCCGCGCAAGTTGCCAGCCGCCGCCATGGCCCTTTCCGGATTTGACATGGCCGGCCTCGCGCAGGCCCGCCATCGTCCGGCGAAACACGGCCGGGTTGGTGCCCATGCTTTTTGCCAGCGCCGCCGAGGTCAGCGGCTTGTCGACCTGGCCCATATGCAGCAGCACATGCAGCACATCCGACAGGCGGGTATCCTTGTTCATCCTGCATTTGCTCCATGGTTTTTATGTATCAGTTGTTGGTACATGAATTCGGAGATGATATGTAGCTCCAACTGATACATATCATGAGGCCGCGATGTCCAGCACAGACAGTTCCTTTTCAGCCGGTTCGCCTGCGGCCAGAGAGCCAACGGCAGGCGCAAAGGCCTTCACCGATCCGGGCGCGGTATCATCCTATGTCAGCGATACGCCCAGAAAGGTGCCCGGTCTCGCTGATCTGCACCGCATGACCACCCTTCTGCTCGACGAGCACGCGCCCGAGGCCGCCCATATCCTCGTGGTCGGCGCTGGCGGCGGCCTGGAACTGAAAGCGATGGCGGAAGCGCGGCCCGGCTGGCGGTTTGATGGCGTCGATCCTTCGGCAGCGATGCTGGATATCGCCCGGCGGGTGACCGCGCCCCATGCCGAGCGGATCGCGCTTCTCGAAGGGACCGTCGATCAGGCCGGGGCCGGCCCTTACGATGGCGCGACATGCCTGCTCACCCTGCATTTCCTCGACAGGGACGCGCGCCTGCACACGCTGCAGGAAATCCGTCGCCGCCTGAAGCCGGGCGGCGTGATCGTGGTCGCGCACCACGCCGCGGCTGACGGGAATGCCGGGCTCTGGCTGGAGCGCTCCGCCGCCTTCGCCAATCGCGCCGATGCCGGTCGCGTTGGCGCGGCCGCATCGGCAAAGGCGATGCTCGCGCACTTGCCGCTCCTTGCGCCAGACGAGGAAGAAGCGCTGTTGCGGGAAGCCGGCTTTTCGGCGCCGGCCTTGTTCTATGCCGCCTTCTCGTTTCGCGGCTGGGTCGCAATCGCCGGCTGACGGTCGCCGCGATCCCACGAAAGCCGGTGCGGCGTCGATCAAGCTCTACGATTTCGCCTGCGATCCCGGCGGCTAGGCCGCCGTCTCCGGGATGCGGGCAATCACCTTGATTTCTACGTCGAAACCGGCAAGCCAGTTGACGCCGACAGCGGTCCAGTTCGGGTAGGGCGCTTCGGGAAACATCTCGTTCTTGACCTCCATGAAGTCCGCGAACTGGCGTTCGGGATCGGTGTGAAAGCTGGTCACGTCGACGATGTCCTCAAGCCCGCATCCGGCGGAGGCCAGGACCGCCTTCAGGTTGGTGAAAGCCTGCCGCACCTGTTGCCGGTAATCCGGCTCCGGGCTGCCATCGGCTCGGCTGCCGACCTGACCCGACACGAAAAGCAGGTCGCCCGACCGGATGGCCGCGGAATAGCCGTGCGCCTCGTAAAGGGCGTGCCGGTTTGCGGGGAAGACGGGTTCTGGCTTGGTCATTGTCTGGTTCCATTGGCTGACGTGTTTCGGACTTCTCAGTCTGCGCGTGAAATGATATACGCAGCGTATGTCAAATAATACACATACGCGGCGTATGTCAATAGGCATACGCCGGCGTTGGAAGGCGGAGCACGATATGGCCTCGATGACCCGATCCAAGATGATGGAACAAACCCGCGCCAAGCTGATTGCCGCTGCGCGGCGGGCCTTTGCGGAAAAAGGTTTCGCCGCCGCATCCATGGACGATCTGACGGCGGCCGCGGGACTGACCCGCGGCGCGCTCTACCACAATTTCGGCGACAAGAAGGGATTGCTGGCGGCCGTGGTTGCCCAGGTCGACGGCGAGATCGCGGCGCGGGCGCGGGAGGCGAGCCAGCATGTGGAGGGTGCGTGGGAGGCGCTTCTGGCCGAGGGCGTCGCCTATATCGAACTGTCGCTCGAACTCGAGGTGCAGCGCATTGTCTTGCTGGACGGGCCCGCCTTTCTCGGCGACCCGTCGCACTGGCCAAGCCAGAGCGCCTGCCTCGAGGAGACCAAATCGGTCCTCGCCAAGCTGATTGACGCCGGCATCGTCAAAAAGGTGGATGTCGAGGCGGCCGCGCGATTGCTGAACGGGGCGGCGCTCAATGCCGCGCTCTGGGTGTCGGCCAGCGACAAGCCGGAGGAAACCCTTGCCGGGGCCATCGAGGCTTTCACCGCGCTGGCGTCGGGACTTCTCGTCGACTGAGCTCGGCTCTTTTCGGGATGGAACAGGGCCGGCGGCGCGGGCCGCATTGCCGCGACCCTGCGCTTTGCGTCCATATCACTCAGCTGTGGCGGATTTCCGTGCCGAGAACCTTGAGGCATTCCCGCATGAAGGCGGCCAGCCCGGTCCAGCCCTTGGCCGAAATCATCGTGCCGTCGACATAGGCCTCTTTCGGCTCGACGTCGATATAGGTCCCGCCGACCGCCGCGACCTCCGGGGCGCAGGCGCCGAGACCGGCGACCTTGCGGCCCTTGAGTACGCCCGGCACGGCCATCAGGATCTGCACGCCGTGGCAGATCGTGAAGATCGGCTTGCCGGCATCGTGGAAATGCCGGACCATCGCCTGGATGCGGGGATCGGTCCGGATATATTCCGGCCCGCGGCCGCCCGCGGCATAGACCGCGTCATAGCTGTCGAGCTCGGCCTCGGCCTCGGAGAACGTCTTGTTGATCTCGGCGAAATGGCCGGGCTTTTCGGTATAGGTCTGGTCGCCCTCGAAATCGTGGAGCGATGTCTTGATCAGGTCGCCTTCGTTCTTGTCCGGGCAGACGACGTGAACCGTGTGGCCGACGGCCTCCATACCCTGTTGATAGACGTAGATTTCATATTCTTCCGTGAATTCGCCGGTGAGCATGAGGATTTTCTTGCCGCTCATCTCGATCTCCTGATTATGGGATTGATCCGTCCGGCCGCCGCAAGACGACCGGACAGGGTGTTTCGGTTCAGAACGGGGAGTCGGGGAAGTAGAACTGGTCCGCGTTCTCGGGCGTGATCAGCGGGGCGTCCAGCTTGAACGATCCGCGCATCGGCGCCTGGCCCGCGAACTGCGCCGCGGTCATGTACATGGCCGAAGCGATCATCGACGGCGGGTAAGGGGTGGAGATGGGGGTGCGCTCATCGCCCGCCTGCACCATCTCGATCACCTGTTTCATGCCGTTGCCGCCAAGCGCGTATTTGATGTCTTCCCGTCCGGCCTGATCGACAGCCTCGATCACGCCGAGCAGCATGTCATCATCATTGGCCCAGACCGCATCGATATTCGGATAGCGCGCCAGATAGTCCTGCATCAGGGTGAAGGCTTCGTCCTGGTTCCAGTTGGCATACTGCATATCGAGGATTTCGATGTCGGTCTGGTCAATGACATCCTTGAAGCCCTGGATGCGTTCGTCATCGATCACGGTTGGGATGCCGCGCAGCACGACGATCTCGCCTTCGCCGCCCAGTTTCTCGACCAGCCACTCCGCCGTGTTCGCGCCAACGGCGATGTTGTCGCCGGCGACATAAAGGTCCTGGATCGACGGGTCGGAAAGACCCCGGTCGACCACGGTGATGAAGGTGCCGTTCGAGGCGACCTGCTCCACCGGCCCGGTCAGTTCCTCCGACGTGAAGGGCAGGATGACAAGCGCGTCGAGCTCGTTCGTCGCCGACAGGTCCTCGAGCGAAGACACCTGCGCGGTCGCCGACGAGGCCGTCGAGACGATGACATCGATGTTCGGGAACGCGGCCTCGATCTGCTTTTCCGCCTCTTGGGCATGGTAGACCACGCCGCCTGTCCAGCCATGTGTGGCCGCCGGTATGGAGACTGCGATGGTGAATTCCTTGTCCTGGGCAATAGCGGCGTGCCCGAACAGCGTTCCCGCCACCACTGTGGCCGACAGGAGCGCCGCGCTTCTGGTCTTGATTGTCATAATTTCCTCCTCCTCTGTTTAGATTTGAGCCTCGCCCCTTCAGCGAGAGCTGGTGAAGCGGTGAGCCAGCATAGCGATGATGATGATCGCCCCCTGGACCGCGGCCACGAGGTATTCCGACACCATGTCCGAAAGAACCATGACATTGGCGATAACCTCGAGTATGAGAGCGCCGGCAACGGTGCCCCAGATATGGGCCTTGCCGCCGCGCAGAAGCGTGCCGCCGATGACGACGGCGGTGATGACCTGAAGCTCCCAGAGCTGGCCGGTGGTTGGCGTGGCGGCGCCAAGGCGCGGGACGTAGCAGATGGCTGCGACGGCGACGCAGAAGCCCTGTATGACGAAGGCCATGGTCCTGATCCGGCCGACATGCACGCCGGAAAACCGCGCGACGTCTGAATTCGAGCCGACGGCGGTGACGCGGCGGCCGTATTTCGTCCGGTACAGGATGAAAGCGCCGAGCAGGGCGATAACAGCGGTGATCAGGACCGGGTAGGGAATGCCGAGGAAATCACCGAAATAGACGGGCCGGTAGGCATTCCTGAGGCTGCGATCGATGGACAGCGAGCCGCCATCGGTCATGTAGGTGATGAAGGCCCGGAAAATCCCCATCGTGCCAAGCGTGACGATGAAGGGCTCAATGCGCCCCACGGTAATGATCAGACCGTTCAGCAACCCGCAGAGCGAACCCACGACCAGCGCGACCAGCGCGCCCGCCGGGATCGCCCACGGGCCAAGGTAAGGGACGAGCGCATTCATGGCCATGATCATGATGCCGACGACGAAGGCCAGCATCGAGCCAACGGACAGATCCAGCCCGCCGGTCGCGATCACGAAAGTCGCGCCGACGCCGATAATGGCGATGAAGGCGCTGCGCGTGATGACGTTCAGGATGTTGTTCGTCGCCATGAAGTTGGAATTGATCATCGTGCCCAGCATCACGATCAATGCCAGGGCAATGAACGGAGCGAGATCGCTCCAGCGGATCTTGAAGCCTTCTCTTTCCGGAAGCGTTGTTATGTCTGCGCTGCTCATGCGCGTTTCCTCCCCTCGGTATCATGTCTGCTGCTTGCGGCGGCATAGACGACGTTCTGCTCGGTGATGTCCGCGCCCGTCAACTCGGCAACGAAGCGTCCTCCACGCATCACCAGCACGCGGTCGGACAGGCCGACGAGTTCCGGCAGTTCGGACGAGATGACGATGCAGGCCTTGCCCTCCCGGACGAGTTCGTCGATGAAGCGGTAGATCTGGCTCTTGTTGCCGATGTCGATCCCCCGTGTCGGCTCGTCTATGATGACGACCGAGGGGTCGGCGAGCATCACCTTGGCCAGCAGCAGCTTCTGCTGGTTGCCGCCCGAAAGCTGCCCGGCCTCCACCGAAAGCGTGCGAACCCGGATGTCGTAATCCTGAACGGCCGACCGCACGGCGCTTGCCTCCTTCCTGCGGTTGAGACGCAGGCCGGGAAGGATCATGTCGAGCG
This sequence comes from Martelella sp. UBA3392, assembly GCF_002358775.1. Taxonomy (NCBI): domain Bacteria; kingdom Pseudomonadati; phylum Pseudomonadota; class Alphaproteobacteria; order Hyphomicrobiales; family Aurantimonadaceae; genus Martelella; species Martelella sp. UBA3392. Next base: position 13,965 of record NZ_DEPM01000298.1, on the reverse strand, counting down.
CCTGCAATGTGAGGTTCGGCCCCAGCCTCTCGTTGAGAAGGAGGCCTTTGCCCTTGCGGTCCTCGGTCAGGTAGACGACGCCCGCGGCCATCATCGAGCCGACATCGGGCTTCGCAATGGGCGTGCCGCTGGCCGAGATCGCGCGCGCCTGCGCCGGTCGAAGCCCCATCAGCCCTTCGATCAGTTCGGTGCGGCCGGCCCCGATCATGCCGCCAATACCGAGCACTTCTCCCGGCCGGACGCTGAAGGAGCCGGAGAACCTGCCATGGTCGACGGAGAGATCCTCGACGCTCAGAATCGGTTCTGCGGTCGCCGGTTCCCGTTTCGGCGGATAAAGCATCGAGAGCTCCCGCCCCACCATCAATTCGGCCATCTGGCGCTGGTCGAGTTCCCGCGCGGGCCAGGTGCCGATCATCTTGCCATCGCGCAGCACGGTGACGCGATCGGCCAGCGCCTCGACCTCTTCCAGCCGGTGGGAGATATAGAGCACCGCCACGCCATGGGCGCGCAGGTTCCGGACGATCTCCAAAAGCGCGTCGACCTCGTCATTGGCCAGCATCGCCGTCGGCTCATCCAGGATCACGACCTTGCGATCGTCGAGCAGGGCGCGGGCGATCTGGACGAGCTGGCGCTGCGCGAGCGACAGATCGCCGACCCGCGTGGTGGGGCGCGCCGTGGAGCCGACGCGCGCCAGCACGTCCGCCGTGCGGCGGTTCATCATGCGGTCATCCACGGCAAACCCGCGGGACAGTTCGCGCCCCAGGAAAAGGTTTTCTGCCACGGTGAGATCGGGCGCGAGCAGGATTTCCTGATGCACCAGGACCACGCCGGCATCCTCGGCCTGAACGGCGTTGGCGAAGGCGACCGGCTTTCCCGCCATCGACATCGCGCCGCCGGTCGGCACGGCGTGACCCGATAGAAGCTTCATCAGGGTCGACTTGCCGGCGCCGTTCTCGCCGATGATCGCGTGAACCTCGCCCGCATTTATATCCAGCGTCACATCGCTCAAGACCGTAATCGGACCATAGGCCTTGGAAAGGTCCTCGGCGCGCAGCACAGGCGTTTCCTGCGCCGGGCCGTCAACGGCGGTATCAGTCACGGCGAAGCTCATTCGAAAGCCGCCGCGAGCCGGTCCCGCGACCGCTCGATGTGATCGTGCATTGCGTGGTAGGCCGCGTCCGCGTCACCGGCGCGGAATGCGGCGAGCAGGCGCTCATGCTCCTCAAGCGCTTCCTGGGTCACGCGGCTGTGGAACATCAGGCGGAAAATGTGCAGGTGGATGTGCCTGTCGGTCAGCGCCTGGCGGGCGAACTCGTTGTCCGCGACCTTCAGGATCTCGTCATGGAAATGCGCATCCGCCCGGGCAAAGCGGGAATAGCGGCTGTTGCGGCTCACGGGCTGCTCACCCTTCTCCATGTCGGCCGCCGCGTTTTCCAGCCGCTCGAGCTTTTCCGGAGTCAGCCTGAGGCAGGCCTGTCGGGCGCTCTCCGGCTCGAGCATCAGCCGGAACCTGTAGAGATCGTCGAACTCTTTCGGGGTCAGCTGGGGCGCGGCGGAGTAGCCGATCAGATGGGCCTTGCGCACCAGTCCCTCGCGCTCCAGTCGCGTAAGGGCGTCGCGCACCGGGGTCTGGGAGACATTCAGCTCCCGCGCCAGCTGGTCGATCGGGATTCGCGCTCCTGGCAGGATCTCCAGCGACATGATGCGTTGGTAAATCTGTTCGTGGACACTTTCGGAAATGCTCAGGGGCCGTGCGAACCCGCCTTTCTGGTCGTGATCCGTCGTTACCGCCATCTGAACCTCCCCGTCCTGCATTCTTGACATGGTTCGTTTTATCCCCGATATGATATCCAATGTCAAATACAATATCATATACGATTTGATCTGGGAGGATGGGCATTTGTTGGTTTCGGCCGATTATCTGCGCGAGATTGCGGAGAAGGCGCTTCTTGCGCAGAAGGTCGAGCCCGCCAATGCCCGGCTCCAGGCAGACCTTCTGATTGAAGCGGAACTGCGCGGCCTGCCGTCTCATGGCCTTCAGAGGTTGCCCCGGCTGGTTGCGCGTCTGCGCGCCGGCCTTGCCGATCCGGCTGCGGCCGGCAAGGCGCGCAGAACCGGTTCCGGCGCTTTCACCATCGATGGAGAGCGCGGGCTCGGCCCGGTGGTCATGATGCGCGCCATGGAGCGGCTTGCGGCGGTGACGCCCGAGCAGGGCATCGCGCTGGCATCGATCCGCAACGCAAATCACATCGGGATGCTGGCCTATTATGTGGAGGCGGCGGCCGAGCGGGGATTGATCGGCATCGTGATGACCACCAGCGAGGCGCTGGTGCATCCCTATTGCGGCACGGAAGCGATGCTGGGAACCAATCCGATCGCCATCGGCATTCCCACCGGCGCCGAGCCCTTTATCCTCGACATAGCGACCAGTCGCGTCTCGATGGGGAAAATCCATCACCACGCCCTGACCGGCGCGCCGATACCGGATGACTGGGTCGTCGATGCGGACGGCCGCCGCACCACCGATCCCGAAGCGGCGCGGACCGGCGCGATCGCGCCCTTCGGCGACGCCAAGGGATACGGCCTCGGTCTCGCCGTGGAACTACTGGTCGCATCGCTGGCGGGGTCGGCCTTCGCGCCCGAGGTGGGCGGCACGCTGGACGCCACCAGACAAGCGAACAAGGGCGACATCATCATTCTGATCGACCCCGCGGCGGGCGAGGGTCATCCCTCCGGGCTGGCCACTTACCTCGATCGCCTGCGGGCCTCCCGGCCGGCCGACCCTTTGATACCGGTGGCTGTTCCAGGCGACGGAATGCGCGCACGGAGGATGAGGGCGCTCGCCGAGGGCATCGACCTGCCCGACCCGTTGCATCAAGAAATCCGGGCCCTCTCGGAAGGCTGAGGAAAAATCAAAGGAGACAGGATGACCCTATTCGGCACGATCAGAGCCCCGAGAGAATTGATCTTCGGCTCGGGCCAGCGAGAAGCACTGGGGGCGGTCGCTGCGAAACTCGGGCAGCGCGCCCTGGTGGTGACAGACGAGCGGCTGGCCGGCGATGGCGATTTCAACCGCATGGTGGCGCAACTGGAGGCGGCGGGCCTCGCCGTAGAGGTCGATGGTTCGGCGCTTCCGGATGTGCCTGTCGAAGCTGCAACCGCCAGCGCCGTCAAGGCCCGGGACTTCGCGCCCGATCTCGTGATCGGCGTGGGCGGAGGGTCCTGCCTCGACATGGCCAAATGCGTGGCCGTGCTGTTGACCCATGGCGGAAGGCCGCAGGACTATTACGGCGAGTTCAAGGTGCCCGGTCCGGTGATGCCGCTGATCGCCATCCCGACCACGGCAGGCACAGGCTCCGAGGCGACGCCGGTCGCGGTGCTCTCGGATTCCGAACGGCAGCTCAAGGTCGGAATTTCCTCGCCCTACATCATTCCAACGGTCTCGATCTGCGATCCGGACCTGACGCTGACCTGCCCGCCCGCGCTGACCGCCATCGCCGGTGCCGACGCCCTGACCCACGCCATCGAGGCCTTCACGGCGCTTCGCCGCGATCCTGTGCCGGGACTGGCGCAGGAACGGGTCTTCGTCGGCAAGAATGCGACCTCCGACCATTTCGCCTTGACGGCCATCGGATTGCTCTGGAACGGCCTCGAGAAGGCTTGCATGGAGGGGGGCAACGTCGAGGCGCGCGCCAATGTGATGCTGGGGGCGACGACGGCCGGGCTCGCCTTCGGCGTTGCCGGAACCGCCGCGGCCCATGCGATCCAGTACCCGGTCGGCGCGCTCACCCACACGGCGCACGGGGCGGGCGTTGCCTGCCTGATGCCGTATGTGATGGCCTGGAACGCCCCCGTGATCGGACCCGAACTCGACCAGATCGCAGGGGTCATCGGTCTCGAAGGCCGGGCGGAGGTCATCCCGGCCATCGCCGCGCTGTTCGATCGTATCGGTATTCCCCGGACGCTCAGCGATCTCGGGCTCGGCGAAGACCGGCTCGACTGGGTGGCCGAGCAATCCTGCGGCATTGCCCGGCTGATCCAGAACAATCCGCGCCCGTTGCCGCTTCCGGACATGCGGCGGCTGGTCGGCGCGGCCTATCACGGCGAGCTGACCGCACTTTCAACGCATTGAGGGAGAAATCCAATGACGCAAAATAACGCCTTTTCCGGCTATGCCGATCCCGCTCTTCACGCCAGGGGCCTGTTCATCGGCGGGAACTGGGCGCCCGGCGCCGGAGCTATTCCGGTGCATGACCCCTCGACGGGAAACAGGATTGCCGATGTCGCCGATGCCGGCGTCGATCACGCCTTGCGAGCCGTGGACGCCGCCGAAGCTGCCGCTGAAAGCTGGCGCAACACGCCGTCCCGCCAGCGTTCGGAAATCCTGCGCCGCTGGTTCGAGCTGATGCGCGCGCACGCCGAGGAACTCGCCCTGCTGATTTCGCTCGAGAATGGCAAGGCGCTCCCGGATGCGCGTGGGGAGGTGGCCTATGCCGCCGAGTTCTTCCGCTGGTATGCCGAAGAGGCGACGCGGGTCGGCGGCGAATTCCGCCACACGCCCTCCGGCGCGCACAATATCCTCGTGGATCACGAGCCGATTGGGATTGCCGTGCTCATCACCCCATGGAATTTCCCGGCCGCGATGGCGACGCGCAAGATCGGCCCGGCGCTGGCCGCCGGATGCACCGTGATCCTGAAGCCCGCCTCCGAAACGCCGCTGACTGCCTACGCCATGGCCCGGCTCGGCGAAGAGGCCGGCGTCCCGCCCGGCGTCGTCAACGTGCTGACGACCTCGAAGCCCGGCCCCGTGACGGCGGCCATGCTCGCCGACAAGCGGGTGCGCAAACTGTCGTTCACCGGATCGACCGGCGTCGGGCGCACGCTTCTGGCCGAGGCGGCGAAGACGGTGGTGAGCTGCTCGATGGAGCTGGGCGGCAATGCCCCGTTCCTGGTGTTTGACGATGCCGATATCGATGCCGCGCTCGACGGCGCGATGGTCGCCAAGATGCGCAATGGCGGCGAGGCCTGCACCGCCGCCAACCGGTTCTACGTGCAATCCGGCATTCACGACGCTTTCGTGGAAGGGTTGACCAGGAGGATGGCGGCGCTGAAACTGGGCCGGGGTTATGATCCGGATGTCCAGTGCGGCCCGATGATCACCACCAAGGCGGTGGAGAAGATCGACCGGCTGGTGTCGGAGGCGAAAGCCCGCGGCGCCAGGGCGACAACCGGAGGCGAGCCTGCAGGCGAAAGCGGATACTATTATCCGCCGACGGTGCTGGTCGACGTGCCGACCGACGCGGCGCTGGCGCAGGAGGAGATTTTCGGTCCCGTCGCCGCCGTTTACCGCTTCGAGACCGAGGAGGAGGCCGTGCGTCTGGCAAACGATACCGAATACGGACTTGCGGCCTATGTCTATTCGGGCGATGTCATGCGGGCGATGCGCGTCGGGCGCGGGATCGATACCGGGATGGTCGGCATCAATCGCGGATTGATGTCAGACCCGGCTGCGCCGTTCGGCGGCACCAAGCAGAGCGGCCTCGGGCGCGAAGGCGGCGTTACCGGCATCCTTGAGTTCATGGAGCCCAAATATTTCGCTGTCGAGTTTTGAGAGGGGAGACAACCATGGCGGAGCGCGACCTCTATCGCAACCGGGATTTCATCCCCGACTTCGACGCGATCATGGCCGAGACGGAGGCGCGCAGCCGCGCCTTCGCCGGCCGGTCGCGCGTCGAGCGGAATGTGCGTTATGGGGAAACGCCCCGGCAGAGCTTCGACCTCGTCTTTCCGCCGGAGCCCGCTCCCGGCGCGCCGCTGCACATGTTCATTCACGGGGGCTACTGGCGCGCGGGCAGCAAGGAGACGCATACGCTCGTCGCAGCACCTGTGGTCGCGGCGGGCGGGATCGCGGCGCTGGTCGGCTACGATCTGATGCCGGAGACCCGGCTGGCCGAAATCGTGGCGCAAGTGCGCACGGCCGCCCGACGCCTCGTGGATCTTGCGCCTGAGATTGGCGCGGACCCGGAGCGCTTCACCGTCAGCGGCCATTCCGCCGGCGCCCATCTGGCATCGCTGCTTGCCTGCAGGGCCCCCGGCGACAACCTGCGGCCGGACGTTCCGAAGCTGCGCGGCATGCTTCTGGTCAGCGGCATATACGATCTTTCCGACATTCCCGGCTCCTTTCTGAAGGACGAGGCTGGAATGCGCGCGGATGAGGCGCAGGCATGGTCGCCGCTCGCCGCCCGGCACATGCCGGGCCCGCTGCGGATCATCACGCGCGGGGAACATGAGACCGCGCCTTTCCAGGACCAGGCGGTTGCCCTTAATGCCCTGCTTACCCGCGATGGGCAGCAGGCGGAGCTCAGGACGGAGCCCGGCGCCAATCACCTTTCGATCGTCTTCGACCTTTCCGACCCGCAGGCAGCGCTCGGCCAAAGGCTTTCTGCCCTGGTGGCGGCATCATGAAGCGTTCCTCCGCGATGACATTGGTCTCGAGGGCGTGAAGACCAGACGCCGTTTCGCGGCGCTCGGATCATGCGGTTGAGGGCACTCACCTCGGCGCCGGGCCCGTCGATTGGCGTTCTATGATCTGGCACGGCACGTGGAGGCGGAGCGGGCAGGCGGGGAAATCCTGATTGGTGATGCGCTGGTGCAGCACGCGCGTCGCCATCCTGCCGATATCGACGCCCGGCACCTTCACCGTCGTCATCTGCGGCGAGATCTGCTGGGCAGCCGAGTAATCGCCGAAGCCGACGACGGAGGCATCGCGCGGTATGCGGTAGCCGCGGGCGAGCAGTTCGGAAATCACCGCCAGCGCAAGCCCGTCATGGGCGCAGAAGAAGGCCGTCGGCCTTTCGATGTCCGTGATCAGCCGCGCAAAGGCCTCGCCGAAATCGCGGCCCTCCTCGAGAATGAGATCGTGGAGGACGACATCCGGCGCGCGCTCGCAGACCTCCCGCAAGCCGTAAAGCCGCTCCATGCGCCCGCGAAAGCGCGGGTCGCCATGGATATAGACGATCGTGCGATGGCCGAGGTCCAGAAGAAAGCGGCCGACCGCGGAGCCGGCCTCATGGTCGGTCGCGCCCACCTGATCGACCGGCTCCAGCGGCTCCAGCCAGCTGTTGCGCACGATCGGAATGCCGGAATTGTGCAGCCGTCTGAGGTTTTCCTCGTCATGCAGGCCGACGATCAGCAGGCCGCTGCACTCCTCCGCCAGCGCATCAAGCTCCATGCCGTTGCGCGTGCTGCGGATGCGCAAGGCATATCCCAGCAACTGGGCCTCGCGCTGGACGCCGTTCTGGATCTGCATATGGAGTTCGGTGTTGGTGATATCGTTGTCATCGAAGACGACGCCGAGCACGCGGCTGGTGGACGCGGTCTTGCGGTAGCCCAGGCGCACGGCCGTCTCGTTCACCTTCAGCCGCGTGGCCTCGCTGACGCCGCTCTTGCCCGAAAGCGCGCGCGACACCGCGAATTTCGAAAGACCGGTCTCATCGGCAATGGTCTGGATCGTTACGCGCGACACGGCGGCTCCTCACATTCATGCGGCATTATGGCCCGAAAGGGCGAGCGATGCCACGGTTCAAAAAAACCTGAACCTAACGCTTTACATAACAAAACTTCTATTTCAAGCTAGTTGTTAGTCGATGAAGGATAACGGAGCATCGACAGTAGGAGGAAAATCCATGAGGAATTTGAGCCGCAGAGCTTTTCTCGCGGCAGGGACGGCGTTTGCCGCTCTGCTGGCGCTGCCCGCCTGGGCCGAAATGGAATACAAGTCGCCCAATCTGGAAGAAGCGGTTCAGGCCGGCGATCTTCCCCCGCTTGCCGAACGTTTGCCGGAAAACCCGCTGGTGATCACGCCCCGCGATCAGCCGGGCACGCAGGGCGGCATATGGAACCATGCGCTGGTCGGCGGCGGGTCGCTGTCCATGCTGGTGCGCTATCAGGGCTATGAGCCGATGGTGCGTTTCACGCCCGACTGGTCCGGCGTCACGCCCAATGTCGCCGAATCCTTCGAGGTCAACGAGGATTCCACCGAATATACCTTCACGCTGCGCAAGGGCATGAAATGGTCGGACGGCGAGCCCTATACCACCGAGGATGTGAAGTTCTGGTATGAGGATGTGTTCCAGAACCCGGAACTGACCATCGGCGATCAGGCCTTCTGGTATTCGACCGACGGCTCGGTTGCCGAACTGGAAGTGGTCGACGACCAGACCTTCAAGGTCAAGTTCGCGCAGCCGAACGGTTTCTTCGCCCAGCAGCTCGCCTGGGCGCAGCAGGACCAGATCACCCGTACGCCCAAGCACTACCTCAAGCAGTTCCACATCAAATACAATCCGGATGCCAACGCACTCGCCAAGGAGCGCGGCTATGAAAGCTGGGTGGCGTTGTTCCAGCGCGAATGCGGCGTGCAGCAGGACAATGACTTCTTCCAGAATTCCAACCGTCCGACGCTGAATGCCTGGAAATTCACGATCGCCCCCGGCGAGGACACCGAACGGGCCGTCGCCGTGCGCAACCCCTATTACTGGAAGGTCGACACCGAAGGCACGCAACTGCCCTATTTCGACCAGATCAATTACCAGATGGTCGGCGACCCGGAAGTGCTTCTCCTGAAAACGCTTCAGGGCGAGATCGACATGATGGACCAGTATATCGCGACGCCCGCCAACAAGCCGGTGCTCTACGATGCGCAGGAGAGCGGCGACTTCCATTTCTACACGCTGAAGGAAACCGCCGCCAATGTGATGGTGTTCCAGCTTAACCTGAACCACACCGATCCGGTCAAGAACGCGCTCTACAACAACCGCGATTTCCGCGTGGCTCTGTCTCACGCCATTGATCGCCAGTCGATGATCGAGGCGGTTTTCGTCGGACAGGGCGCGCCGGCCCAGCCTTCGATCGTGGAAGGCGATCCGCTTTATGTCGAGCGGCTCGCCAAGCAATACACGGAATACGATCCGGAAAGGGCGAATGCGATCCTGGACGAGATCCTGCCCAACAAGGACAGCGAAGGCTTCCGGCTTGATTCCGAAGGCCGGCGCGTGACGATCATCTTCGAGATCGATCAGGTGCGCACCACCTTCCTCGACATGTTCCAGCTTGCCATTCCCAACTTCCGCGATGTCGGTATCGACGCGCAGATCCGCACCATGGACCGCTCGCTCTGGGAAACCCGCGTCCGCCATGGCCGCGAGTTTGACGCCACGGCCCACCAGTTCGGCGCAAACAGCGGCGTCGCGGCGATGCTCGATCCGCGCTACTTCGTGCCGTTCAACACCAATGCGCTCTATGCCCAGGGTTGGGCGCTGCACTTCAACCAGCCGGACAATGATGCCGCCATCGAGCCGCCGGACGATGTGAAGGCGCAGCAGGAACTCTACAAGAAACTGCTGGCCACCGGCGATCAGGACAAGCAGCACGAGATCATGCTGGAACTCCTGAACAACGCCGCCGACCAGTTCCTCGTCTTCGGCGTCAGCCTGCCGCCGGATGGTTACGGCGTGATCAAGAACGACATGGTCAACACCATGCCGGTCATGCCGAACTCGTTCGGCTGGCCGACGCCCGGACCGTCGGCGCCGGAGCAGTTCTTCAAGAACTGATCGGCAGAAACCTCTGTCACCTTCGACCGACCAAGGGCCGGCCCGTTCCTCCGCGGGCCGGCACCAGCCCCGCTTTACCTGGAGCATTCCGGCGAAAACCGGATCACCGGCAATGCTCCATCTTTTTGTTTTTACGCGCGTCCGGACGGAAAACCGGTATCCACTTTTCCTGGACGCGCTCCAGCGGAACCCGACACATGAAGCCCATCGACCCGATCGCAGCCGCCAATCTCAGAACGCCGGACTGGTACAGGACCGCCACCCGCTGGACCCAGCTCACGCTGGTCGAGAACGACCCGGTCAAGTTCGATCCGGACTTCTGGATCGATGTGTTCCAACGCACCCGTTCCAACGCGGTCTGCTTGTCCGCCGGCGGCTATATCGGCTTTTACCCGTCCAGGGTTCCGCTGCATTATGTCAGCAAATATCTCGGCGACACCGATCCGTTCGGCCGCCTCGTCGATGGCGCGCGATCGCTCGGCATGCATGTCATGGCCCGGGTCGATCCGCACGCCATTCATCAGGATGCCGCCGATGCCCATCCCGACTGGATCGCCGTCGACAGGGACGGCAATCCCCGCCGCCACTGGGCTTTCCCCGATGTCTGGGTCACCTGCGCCTATGGCGATTACAACAACAAGTTCATGCCGCAGGTCGTGAAGGAAATCACCCGCGACTACGATATCGACGCGATCTTCGCCAATCGCTGGCAGGGTCATGGCGTGTGCTATTGCGAGAGCTGCAAGACCCGCTTCAAGGGCGCCACCGGCTTCGACCTGCCGATGACCAGCGACGTCAACGATCCGGCGTGGCGGGCATGGTCGGGCTGGCGCCGCGACGTGCTGACCCGCATGGTCATCGCCTGGGACAATGACGTCAAGGCGATCCGCCCGCATGCCAGCTTCATCCCCAATATGGGCGGTGAATCGCTGATGGAATTCGACATCGGCCTGATCGAGAAGCACTGCCCCTTCCTGGTCGTCGACCATCAGGGCCGGCGCGGGCTGGAGCCGATCTGGCTGGCCGGTCGCAACGCCAAGCGCATGCGCGCCACCTTCCGCGACCGCCCCGTGGTGCTGATCACCTCGATCGGGCCGGAGGAGGAATATCGCTGGAAGGATTCCGTCACCACCGGGGCGGAAATCGAAAGCTGGATCGCGAATGGCGTCACCCACGGCATGCTGCCCTGGTTCACGAAATTCAACGGCGTGGTGCCGGACGAGCGCTGGGTCGCCCCGGTCGCCGCCGGTTTCGAAAAGCACGAAAAGCTCCAGTCGATGCTCGGGGCAACCACGCCGACCGCCGAAATCGCGCTCATCGACCCGACAACGACGCTGAAGAACTGGGCGCGCGACGAGCGCCGTCAGGCCGAGGGCGATGACCTCGGCTTTTACCACGCGCTGATCGAGGCGAAGCTGCCCTTTGAATTCCTCTCCGACGAGGCGATGACGGCGGAAAGCCTGGATCGTTTCAAGCTGGTCATTCTCGCCAATGCCTCCAACCTGTCCGATGCTCAATGCGCGCTTCTGCGCGACTATGCCGCGCGCGGCGGCAGCCTGATCGCCGCCCATGAAACGGCGATGCGCGATGAAAGCGGCAATGCGCGTAATGCATTCGCGCTTGGCGATGTTTTTGGCGTGAAGCGGACAGCGCTTGCGCGCGAGCCGGTCAAGAACAGCTACATCGTCCTTTCCGGCGACCATCCGGTCAATCAGGGCTATGAGGGCGCGGGGCGGATCATCGGCGGTACAAAGCTTGCAGAGGTCGAAACCGTTGAAGGCGCCCAGACGCCGTTTGTCAGCATTCCGGACTTCCCTGACCTGCCGATGGAGGAAGTCTATCCGCGAGAGGAGCCGCGCGGCGCCGCGGTCGTCACCCGCGAAACCGATGCTGGCGGCCGGACGGTCTATGTCCCGTGGAATATCGGCGGCATCTTCTGGCAGGTGCTCGCCGCCGACCACCAGCGGCTGATCGAAAATGCCGTGCGCTGGGCGATGGGCGGCACGCCGCGCGTCAGCGTCTCCGGGCACTCGGTGCTGGATATCGCGGTGCGCGAGAGCGGCGACACGCTCGCCGTTCTGCTTTTCAACCTCACCAATCCGATGATGTTCAAGGGGCCGACACGGTCGATCTACCCCGTTGGCCCGCACACGGTCTCGATCGCGATCCCCGAGGGCCGGTCCGTCAGGGACGCGCAACTGCTGATCGCCGGCAAGACGGCCGAATACCGGACAACGGGCGACACGGTGGAGGTCGATGTTCCCGAAATCGAACTCTTGGAAACGGTCGAGGTCCGCTGGTCATGATAGTGTCTGAAACCGTAAGGACGGGAGGACCCTGATGCTGCGCTATATCATCATGCGGATCATATACATGATCCCGACCCTGTTCGGCATTTCCATCATCGCCTTCGTCATCATCCAGTTGCCCCCGGGCGACTATGTCACCTCGCTGATCGCCTCGATGAGTGACAGCGGCCAGGCCTTCGATCCGACGGAAATCGCGCGCTTAAGGGAAATCTACGGCTTCGACGACCCGATCTACGTCCAGTACTACAAATGGATTTCCGGCATTCTGCTGCATGGCGATTTCGGCCAGTCCTTCGAGTGGAAACGGCCGGTCAGCGAGCTGATCTGGGAGCGCATGGGCGCGACGCTGGCCGTCTCGGTCGCCTCGCTACTGTTCGTCTGGGCGGTATCGCTGCCGATCGGCATCTATTCGGCGGTCAAGCGCCATTCGCTCGGCGACCACGTCTTCACCTTCTTTGGCTTCCTCGGCCTTGCCATCCCGAACTTCATCCTGGCGCTGACGCTGATGTATTTCTCCTACAAGGTGATGGGCCAGAGCGTCGGCGGTCTGTTTTCGCCGGAATATGCCCATGCGGAATGGTCTTGGGGCAAGCTTGTCGACCTTCTGGCGCATCTGTGGATCCCGGTCGTGGTGATCGGCACGGCGGGCACCGCCTCGTTGATCCGGATACTACGCGCCAACCTGACGGACGAGCTCAACAAGCCGTATTACGTCACCGCCCGCGCCAAGGGCCTGCATCCAACCAAGGCGCTGCTCAAATATCCGGTGCGGATCGCGCTCAACCCCTTCGTCTCGGCGATCGGCTGGGTGCTGCCCAACCTGATCTCGGGCGTCACCATCACCGCGATCGTGCTCAACCTGCCGACCGCCGGGCCGCTGCTTTTGCGCGCGCTGATCTCGCAGGACATGTATCTCGCCGGTTCCTTCATTCTCCTGATGGGCGTTCTCACGCTGATCGGCATGCTGGTTTCCGACATCCTGCTCGCCATGCTCGATCCCCGGATAAGGTTTGACCAATGAGCGACAACATTTTCCAGGAAACCGCGCTGCATGAGCCGACGCACCACCATGGGCTCGATCGTCCCGCGATCACCCCGCTGAAAAAGGGCGTCACCAGCGAGACCGACGCAGCGGCCGGCCAGTGGACGCTGATCTGGCACAAATTCGCCAAGGACAGGCTTGCGATCGTCGCCGGGATCGTCATTCTGAGCCTTTACCTGATCGGCATCTTCGCCGAGTTCCTCGCGCCAAACCTGGCGCAGGCGGCCCGGCCGCAATATTCCTACGCCCCGCCGCAGACGATCTCCTTTTTCGTCGAGGACGAGAACGGTGAGAGGAAATTCCTGCCGCATGTGAAGGGCTACAGCGTGACCGTGGACCAGGCGTCGTTGCGTCGCTCCTTCGTCGTCGATGACAGCAAGGTGGTGCCGATCGGCTTTTTCGTGCGCGGGCCGGAATACAAGATGTGGGGGCTTTTCCCCTCCGAT
>NZ_DEPM01000298.1:0-156 GCF_002358775.1 Martelella sp. UBA3392 | reverse complement strand
TTCAGCCGGGTGATCTACGGCACGCGGGTATCAATGTCGATCGGCCTGATCGGGGTATGCATCAGCCTGATCCTCGGCGTGGTGATGGGCGCGCTTTCGGGCTATTACGGCGGCTGGGTGGATCTTCTGATCCAGCGGATCATCGAGATCATCTCG
>NZ_DEPM01000097.1:6304-7813 GCF_002358775.1 Martelella sp. UBA3392 | reverse complement strand
TCGACGACGACATTCCGTTCTGATCCCAACCGGACCTGACCTTTTTGAGGGCAGGCGTGCCGGATAATTCAGGCGCCTGCCGTGCCCGCGGGAATATGCATCACCGTGGTCACCCCGTCGATCACGAACTGCACGGCCAGCGCCGTCAGCATCATGCCGAGAATGCGGGTGAGAATGTTACGGCCGGTTTCACCGAGAAGCCGGTCGATCAGGCCGGCGGCGAGCATTGCCAGCAGCACGACCAGCGATGCGACGAAGATCACCAGAACGAGCGCCAGCTTGTCCAGCACCGTTTCCATTTTGGAGCCGAGCAGGATCGTCGCGGAGATCGCGCCGGGGCCTGCGATCAGCGGCATGGCCAGCGGGAAAGCGGCGAGATTGGCCATGCCATCCTTCGTGATGGCGGTTTCGGTGGTCCTCTCCTTTCTCTCGACGCGTTTTTCGAAGATCATTTCCACGCCGATCCAGAATAGAAGAATGCCACCGGCGATACGGAACGCGCTCATGGAGATACCGAGCGCGTTGAGGATGTCATCGCCCAGCAGGGCAAAGGCCAGGAGCAGAAAGAACGAAATCAGGCTGCCCCGGATCGCCACCTTGCGGCGCTGCGCCTGGGTCATGCCCACGGTCAGCGCCAGGAAGATCGGCACCATGCCGGGCGGGTCCATGGTCACCATCAAGGTGGTGAAGCCGTTTATCAGCGTCGCCAGTTCATTCATCGCCCGTTCCCCAGCCGTTTTTGCGTTTCCAGAGAGCATGGCGCCGCGTTAAACCGGAAGTGGCATTCGCAGCGCTCTTGTGAGCTTGCCACAGGATCACCACCTGACACGAATAAAATCGCGTAATTCGGCCTCTGTCCACTGTCAGGAGGCTTGAGAAATTGGCGTCAGCCATCGGATTCGGCTATAAAAAACCAGATGATTCTAGCTTGAGATCGTGATTCACATTGACTGATCAAACGACACCTTCGGGCGGAGGTCTTCCGCCGGGCATCGAGCCCATCTCCATCATGGAGGAAATGCAGCGTTCCTATCTCGATTACGCGATGAGCGTGATCGTCAGCCGCGCGCTGCCGGATGTTCGTGACGGCCTGAAGCCGGTGCACCGCCGTATCCTCTACGGCATGTCCGAAATGGGCGTGGACTGGAACAAGAAATACGTCAAATGCGCCCGCGTCACCGGCGATGTCATGGGTAAATATCACCCTCATGGCAATGCCGCGATCTATGATGCGCTGGCGCGTATGGCACAGCACTGGTCGCTGCGCCTGCCGCTGATCGACGGGCAGGGCAATTTCGGCTCCGTTGACGGCGACCCTCCCGCGGCCGAGCGCTACACTGAATGCCGCCTGCAAAAGGTGGCCCATACGCTGCTCGACGATCTCGACAAGGACACCGTCGATTTCCGCGAGAACTATGACGGCACGCTGTCGGAGCCGGTGGTGCTGCCGGCCAAGTTCCCGAACCTTCTCGTCAATGGCGCGGGCGGCATCGCCGTCGGCATGGCCAC
>NZ_DEPM01000097.1:1838-6002 GCF_002358775.1 Martelella sp. UBA3392 | reverse complement strand
GCATCGCCGTCGGCATGGCCACCAACATCCCGACCCACAATCTGGGCGAGGTGATCGACGGCTGCATCGCGGTGATGGAAAATCCCGCGATCGAACTGCCGGAACTGATGCAGATCATCCCGGGCCCCGATTTCCCGACCGGCGCGCAGATTCTCGGCCGCGCCGGCATCAAATCGGCCTATGAGACCGGCCGCGGCTCGGTGATCATGCGCGGACGGGCCACGATCGAGCCGATGCGCGGCGATCGCGAGCAGATCATCATCACCGAAATTCCCTATCAGGTGAACAAGGCGACGATGATCGAGAAGATGGCCGAACTGGTGCGCGACAAGCGCATCGAGGGCATTTCCGATCTGCGCGACGAGAGCGACCGCGAAGGCTATCGCGTCGTCGTCGAACTCAAGCGCGACGCCAATGCCGAGGTCATCCTCAACCAGCTTTATCGCTATACGCCGCTGCAGACGTCCTTCGGCTGCAACATGGTGGCGCTGAACGGCGGCAAGCCGGAACAGCTCACCCTGCTCGATATTCTGCGCGCCTTCGTTTCCTTCCGCGAAAGCGTGGTCAGCCGGCGCACAAAATATCTACTCAGGAAGGCGCGCGATCGCGCCCATGTGCTGGTTGGTCTGGCCATCGCTGTTGCCAATATCGACGAGATCATCAATCTGATCCGCCGTGCGCCCGATCCGCAGACGGCGCGCGAGCAGTTGATGGAACGGCACTGGCCGGCCCGGGATGTCGAGGCGCTGATCCGCCTGATCGACGACCCACGCCACAAGATTTCCGAGGACGGCACCTATCAGCTTTCCGAGGAACAGGCCCGCGCCATTCTCGAACTGCGGCTGTCGCGCCTGACCGCGCTCGGCCGCGATGAAATCGGCGACGAGCTGAACAAGATCGGCGACGAGATAAAGTCCTACCTCGAAATCCTGTCATCGCGGCAGAAGATCCAGGAGATCATCAAGGAAGAGCTGATCGCGGTTCGCGACGAGTTCGGCACGCCCCGCCGCTCCGAAATCCTCGAAGGCGGTCCGGATATGGACGACGAGGATCTGATCGCCCGCGAGGACATGGTCGTGACCGTGTCGCGCAACGGCTATATCAAGCGCGTGCCGCTGACCACCTACCGCGCCCAGCGGCGCGGCGGCAAAGGTCGCTCCGGTATGGCGATCCGCGACGAGGATTTCGTCACCCGCCTGTTCGTGGCCAATACCCACACGCCGGTGCTGTTCTTCTCCTCGCGCGGCATCGTCTACAAGGAGAAGGTCTGGCGTCTGCCGATCGGCACGCCGCAATCACGCGGCAAGGCGCTGATCAACATGCTGCCGCTGCAGCAGGGCGAGGCGATCACCTCCATTCTGGCGCTGCCGGAGGATGAGGAAAGCTGGGCCGAGCTCGACGTGATGTTCGCCACCACGCGCGGAACCGTGCGCCGCAACAAACTGTCGGACTTCGTGCAGGTGAACCGCAACGGCAAGATCGCGATGAAGCTCGACGACGAGAATGATCGCATCCTTTCGGTCTGGACCTGTACGCCGGATGACGACGTGCTGCTGACGACGGCGATGGGGCAGGCCATCCGCTTCCCCGTTCCCGCCATTCGCGTCTTCGCCGGCCGCAACTCGATCGGCGTGCGCGGCATCGGCCTTGCCGAGGGCGACGAGGTGATTTCGATGACCATCGTCAGCCATGTCGACGCCGAGCCGTGGGAACGGGCCGCCTATCTGAAGCGGGCAGCGCTCGAGCGCCGCACCGAAACCGGGGAGGGCGAGGATATCGCGCTTGTCGGCGAGGAAGTGGCGGAAGAGGGCGTCTTGAGCGATGACCGTTATGAGGAGTTGAAGTTCCGCGAGCAGTTCATCCTGACCGTGACCGAAAAGGGCTTCGGCAAGCGCTCGTCCTCCTATGACTTCCGCATCTCCGGACGTGGCGGCAAGGGCATCCGCGCCACCGACACCTCCAAGACGGACGAAATCGGCCGGCTGATTGCCGCCTTCCCGGTTCTCGACGGCGACCAGATCATGCTGGTCACCAATGCCGGGCAGTTGATCCGGGTGCCGGTCTACGACATCCGCATCGCCAGCCGCACCGCCAAGGGCGTCACGGTGTTCAAGACCGGCGCCGAGGAAAAGGTGGTCTCGGTCGAGGTCATCAGCGAGCCTGACGACGATGAGGCGATCGAGGACGCTGTCGAAGCCGGAGTCGATGTCGAGGCCGGCAGCGAAGGCGCGGCCGAGGCGACGGGCATCCCTGACGAGGGAACCGACGAGACCTGATCGGCGAACAACGGGAATGAAGACTGGAGCCGGGCCCTGCGCCCGGCTTCTTCGTTTGACCGATCCGTTTGCAGCCTGAACCGGCTTGCAGCCCGGCACTTTCCGTGACAAAAGGCCGTGACCGGAAACGGGGCCGAGGACGCAACGAAGCACATGGCGAAGGCATTTTACACAGGTTCGTTCGACCCGATGACCAACGGGCATGTCGATGTGGTGCTGCAGGCGCTGAACGTCGCGGAAAAGCTCGTCATCGGCATCGGCGTGAACGCCGGCAAGACGCCTTTGTTCACCTTCGAGGAGCGGGCGGACTTTCTGAGGCGGGGCGTGGCTGAAAACCTCCCGGAGCGGGCAGGGGATGTCGAGGTGATCGCTTTCAGCGGCCTTGCCGTCGATGCCGCGCGCGGGGCCGGCGCCAGCCTGATCATCCGCGGACTGCGCGATGGCACGGATTTCGACTACGAGATGCAGATGGCCGGCATGAACGGCGAGATGGCCCCGGAGATCCAGACCGTTTTTCTGCCGGCGAAACCGGCGTCGCGTCCGATATCGGCCACATTGGTGCGTCAGGTCGCGGCCATGGGCGGCGATGTGGCGCGCTTTGTGCCGGATTACGTGGCGGCGGCATTGAGAGCAAAACATTCGCGGTAGCCTGGTGAGGAAACCTTTTTCAAGGAGAACGACATGCGCAATATGATTGCGGGACTGGCAGCGGCGACGCTGATTTCGACATTCGCGGGTACGGCCATGGCTGCCGACACCCTCACCTTCAACACCACCGAAGGCCCGTTCACCATCGAGCTCTTCGAAGATCTCGCGCCGCAGAATGCCGCACGCGTCAAGGCGCTGGCGGAAGAGGGCGCCTATGACAACGTCGTCTTCCACCGCGTGATCGACGGCTTCATGGCCCAGACCGGCGACGTCCAGTTCGGCGATACCGAGGACGGCTACGACCTGAACCGCGCCGGCATGGGCGGTTCCGACATGCCGGACCTGCCGGCCGAGTTTTCCGACGTGCCGTTCAAGCGCGGCGTTGTCGGCATGGCCCGCGCGCAGGATCCGAACTCGGCCAATTCGCAGTTCTTCGTCATGCTCGAGGATGGCCCGTTCCTGAACGGCCAGTACACCGTGATCGGCGAAGTGGTCGACGGCATGGACAATGTCGACAAGATCAAGAAGGGCGATCAGGCCCAGAACGGCAAGGTCAGCGATCCGGACCGGATCCTGGACGTTACCGTCGGACAGTAAGTTTTGAACCCGCCTTGCCGGACCGGCAGGGCGGGCAAACCGCCACAGGAGAAAATGATGGCCGAAATCAAGGACCCGGAAAACACCTTCATCATGGAAACGACCAAGGGCAAGGTCGTGATCGAAGCGTTTCCGAACGTCGCCCCCAAACATGTCGACCGCATCCGCGAACTGGTGCGCGAGGGCGCCTATGACGGCGTCGTGTTCCACCGCGTGATCGCCGATTTCATGGCCCAGGGCGGCGATGTCGAGCACGGCAACAAGACCTCGGATAAATTCAACCCGGGCCGCGCCGGCACGGGCGCATCGAAGAAGCCGGACCTTCCGGCCGAATTCTCCGCCACCCGCCATGTGCGCGGCACCTGCTCGATGGCGCGTTCGCAGAACCCGAACTCGGCCAACTCGCAGTTCTTCATCTGCTTCACCGATGCCCCTTGGCTCGACAAGCAGTACTCGGTCTGGGGCCAGGTGATCGAAGGCATGGACGCCGTCGACAAGTTCGAAAAGGGCGAGCCGGTCCGCAATCCCGACCATATCATCTCGATGAAGGTTGCAGCGGACGTTTGATGCGGGAAGAGGGCGACGCCCTCTTATCAATCTCCCCCCTTGAGGGGGAGATGCCCCGACAGGGGCAGAGAGGGGT
>NZ_DEPM01000097.1:0-1532 GCF_002358775.1 Martelella sp. UBA3392 | reverse complement strand
AGGGGCAGAGAGGGGTGAAACCTCTCCGAGAGCACAGTGTTTGCGGCTTTTAGGGCTTGCGCCCTTTACCCCTCTCTGTCGCTTTCGCGACATCTCCCTCTCAAGGGGGAGATTGAGGGAGCAAAGCTGTACAGCCACAGACAAACCCGTCCGGCCAAGGCCGGCGGGTTTTCGAATTTGAGAGATGTCCTGATACAATGCGCGTAGACCTCTTCGATTTCGACCTGCCGGACGAGAATATCGCCTTGCGGCCCGCGAGCCCGCGCGACAGCGCGCGTCTGCTGGTGGTGCGGCCGGGCGAGGGGCTAGGCGATCATGTCGTCTCCGAACTCCCGTCCTTCCTCCGGCCGGGCGATGCGCTGGTGTTCAACGACACAAAGGTAATCCCGGCCCAGCTTGAGGGCGTTCGCCACCGCGAGGGCGGCGAGGAGGTGCCGGTGTCGGCGACGCTGCACCTCAGGAAGGCCGACAATCTCTGGCATGCCTTTGCCCGGCCGGGCAAGCGCATCAAGCTTGGCGATGTGCTGCGTTTCGTTTCCGCCGATGGCGCGACGACGCTTGTCGCGACGGTCGAGGAAAAGCGGGACGGCGGCGAGGTGGTGCTGACATTCGACGCGCGCGGCGGCGCGCTCGATAAGGCGATGATGCGCGTCGGGCACGTGCCGCTGCCGCCCTATATCGCCTCCAAGCGCGCCGAGGACGGCAAGGATCGCGACGATTACCAGACCATCTACGCCCGTGAAAACGGCGCGGTTGCCGCGCCCACGGCCGGCCTGCACTTCACGCCGCGCCTGATGCAGGCGCTGGAACAGGCCGGCATCGAACGCCATTTCGTCACGCTCCACGTCGGCGCCGGCACCTTCTTGCCGGTCAAGGCCGATGACACCGACGACCATGTGATGCATTTCGAGCGCGGCATCGTTTCGGCCGAAACGGCCGCGGCGCTGAACGCGATCAAGGCGCGAGGCGGGCGGATCGTCTCCGTCGGCACCACCTCGCTCCGGCTGCTGGAAAGCGCCGCCACCGAGGATGGCCGGATCGCGCCGTGGGAGGGCGAGACCGGCATCTTCATCACGCCCGGCTATCATTTCCGGGCCGTCGATATGCTGATGACCAATTTCCACCTGCCGAAATCGACGCTGTTCATGCTGGTCTCGGCCTTTTCCGGCCTTGAGACCATGCGCGCGGCCTATGCCCATGCGATCGAAACCGGCTACAGATTTTATTCCTACGGCGATTCCAGCCTGCTGTTCAGGAAAGACAGATGAGCGAAGACTTCCGTTTCACCCTGAAGGCCACCGACGGCAATGCCCGGCTTGGCGCGATCACCATGCCGCGCGGCGAAATCCGCACGCCGGCCTTCATGCCGGTCGGAACCGCCGGCACGGTCAAGGCGATGTATCTCGACCAGGTGCGCGATCTCGGCGCCGACATTATCCTCGGCAACACCTATCACCTGATGCTGCGCCCCGGCGCGGAACGCGTTGCGCGGCTCGGCGGCCTTCATTCGCTGATCCGCTGGCCGCAACCGA
>NZ_DEPM01000147.1:0-7354 GCF_002358775.1 Martelella sp. UBA3392 | reverse complement strand
CTTTCGGGGCATCTCTCCCGCCAGCGGGAGAGAGTATTGGGAGCAAGCCGCCATGCCACACGCGGCCACCCCGCAGTCGAGCGAAAGGATGCTGCAGGGCGTGGCTTTGTCGCTCAACAGAGCCAGGCGAGTCCCGCTAAACGCGGACAGGCGGCCGTGGCGTTCGATCGTACCTGATCACCGCATTCGCTCGAAGCTCATGGCGATATGGGCGCGGCGGAGATGGCAAAGCGCGTCGATCTGGCCGGTTTCGATGGCGGCGAGGATTTCGGCGGTTTCCCGGCAATAAATCTCCGCTTCATTTTCGAAATCGACCGCCGAGGCGGTGATGGCCTGCAGCCAGATGCGGGCGGTGCGGAAATAGAGGCGTTCGCCGGTTTCCCTGAGCGGTTGGTTCAGCGAAAGCCGGTTGATCGCGAGAAACATGTCGCGGTCGAGGGCGGCGAAATCGCGCGGCGCGGGCGTCTGCCGAAGCGCCAGGGCGCGTTCATGCAGCGCGCGAAAATCGGCAACAGTTTCGACGGTGAGCGGGGCAGGATCGAGATGGGCGATCAGCACGACAAGCTCCATCCGGAGACGATAGACCTGCGCCAGTTCTTCAAGGTCGACATCGGTGACGATGGTGCCGACGCCGTGGACGGAGCGCAGCAATCCCTCATCCTCAAGGCCCGCGAGCACGCGCCGGAGCGGCGTGCGCGAGACGCCGAATTCGTTCGCAAGGGCCACTTCCGAGAGCTTTTCGCCCGGCGGATAGTCCAGCATCA
This sequence comes from Martelella sp. UBA3392, assembly GCF_002358775.1. Taxonomy (NCBI): domain Bacteria; kingdom Pseudomonadati; phylum Pseudomonadota; class Alphaproteobacteria; order Hyphomicrobiales; family Aurantimonadaceae; genus Martelella; species Martelella sp. UBA3392. The sequence continues at coordinate 6,590 of NZ_DEPM01000147.1, read as the reverse complement.
TGATCCGCTCGCGAATGATGTCGTGGATCTGGGCGAGCCGGTCGCGACCGGTGGCAGGCTCCGTCGTCATCGCCACGCGCCCGCAAGCCGGTCGAGCATGGCAAGGCACTGGCCGAGTTGGTCTGCGCTCAGACATTCGTCCGGCTTGTGGGCCTGGTCGATCGAGCCCGGTCCGCAGACCACGGCGTCCATGCCGATCTCCTGAAAGAAGCCGGCCTCCGTGCCGAAGGGCACGACATCGGCACGGTCCTCGCCGGTAAGGCGGAAGGCGAGGTCGCGGGCGGCGTTTTCGTTTTTCGGAAACAGCGCCGCCGCCTCGCCGATCACTTCCGTCTCGATATCGGCTTCCGGGGCCACCGCGCGCATGGCGGGCAGCAGGTCGCGGGCGCAATAGGCGGCAATGTCGTCTTTCACCAGCGACAGGTCCTCGGCGATCACCGGCCGGGTTTCCCAGCGCAGCACCGCGCGAGGGGCAATGACATTATGCGACAGCCCGCCCTCGAGTGCGCCGACATTGAGCGTCGCGTAGGGCGGCTGGTAGCGGGAGCCTTCCGGCACGCGCGCCATCAGCCGTTCGCGCAGCTCCATCAGCCGGCCGATGTAGCGGGCGGCATATTCCACCGCATTGACGCCCAGCTCGGGAGCCGAGGAATGGCCGGAGCGGCCGGTGAAGGTGACGGTATATTCGCAGCAGCCCTTGTGGCCCTCGATCACCCGCATCATGGTCGGCTCGCCGACGATCGCGAGCGCGGGACGGACCTCGCGCTCTGACAGCCATTCCGTCAGCGCCCGCGCGCCGATGCAGCCGACCTCCTCGTCATGGGTGAAGGCGAAGTGGATCGGCTTGCTGGCGGCGATCTCGGCCAGCGTTTCCCGCTTTGCCAGGCAGGCGGCGATGAAGCCCTTCATGTCGCAGGTGCCGCGACCAAAAAACTTGCCATCGCGTTCGGCAAGCGTGAACGGGTCGCTGGTCCAGAGCTGGTCGTCCACGGGCACGACATCGCTGTGGCCCGACAGCATCAGCCCGCCGGGGCGGTCGTCGCCGAGCGTTGCGAACAGGTTGGCCTTGGTCCCGGTGGCATCGGTGAGGATTTCCACCCGCGCACCGCAATCCGACAGCCGCTCGGCGATATAGGCGATCACCGGCAGGTTGCTTTCCGACGAGACCGAGGGAAAGGCGACGAGGTCTGCGAGAATATCGCGGGCGGCAATCAGATCGCTCAAGGGTCAATCCTTCACGAACAGTTTGCGCTCGACGCTGCAGAGTGTCTCCGCCGGGCCGTTTTCGGTGATCAGAATGGTTTCGGTGATTTCCAGCCCCCAGTCGTCCATCCAGAGGCCCGGCATGAAATGCAGCGTCATGCCCGGCTTCAGCAGGGTTTCGTCGCTGGTGCGGATGCTGACGGTGTGCTCGCCCCAGTCCGGAGGATAGGCAAGGCCGGTGGCATAGCCGCAGCGGCTCGGCCGCTCGATGCCGACCTTCCAGAGTTCCTTTTCCAGTGCGGCGGCGATATCGCCCGCCCGGTTGCCGGCCCGCGCCGCCTCGATCCCGGCATTCAGCCCGGCGACCAGCGCTTCCGCCGCGTCGGTCATGTATCGCGGCGGCTTGCCGAAAAACACCGTGCGGCTGAGCGGCGCGTGGTAACGGCGATAGCAGCCGGCCTGCTCGATGAAGGTGGCCTCGCCGGTTCTGAATTCGTCGCCGCTCCAGGTGAGATGCGGCGCGGAGGCGTCGGGGCCGGACGGCAGCAGCGGCATGATCGCGGGATAATCGCCCCAGATATCGTCGACGCCGGTGATCGCGGTCTTCATCAACTCGCCGACGAAATGGTTTTTCTTCATGCCGGGCTCCGCGATCTCCATCGCATGGGTCATCACCCGGTCGGAGATTTTCGCCGCCTTGCGCATGAAAGCGATTTCCTCGCCCGACTTCACCACGCGCTGCCAGTCGACGAGGCCCGAACCGTCCTTGATCGTTGCCCCCGGCAGGCCCTTGACGAGCGCCGCGTGGCCGGCGGCGGAGTAGTAATAGGCGTTCATTTCCACACCGATACGAGCCTTGTCGAGCGCGAGGCCCGCAAGCTTCTCGGCGAGATCGTCCATCGGGTGGATGCCGTTCGCCTGGATATAACGGTCGGCATAGAAGAGGATATGGTCCTCATCGAGAAAAGCGGTGCGGCGTGCGCCATTGGCATCCATCAGCCGTCCCCACCAATAGGGCATGCCGTCGCCGGTGACGATCACGGCCTGATCGACATAGAAGGACCAGCCGTCATAGCCGGTCAGCCAGTTCATGCCGGCGGGCGAGGTGACCACCAGTGCATCGAGGCCATAGGCCTCCATACCCTTGCGGGTCAGCGCCAGCCGGCGGTCATATTCCGATTTTGAAAAGGGCAGTTCCGTCGCCGCCATGGTTTTCCTCGTTTTGTTGTGCACAACGCTATTGACGGCGTTGCGGTAAGGACCTGGGCCGCCTTCTCAGGTTACCCCATATCTCTCCGGGTCATCCTCGGGCTTGACCCGAGGATCCAGGTGACTTTCCACACGGAACATGCATGCGGGGCTCGACTCTCTCCACCATGCTCAGCCTATTCGCCATGCAACGCGCGTGGCAGGGGCCGCTATGGATCCTCGGGTCGAGCCCGAGGATGACTCAGAAATGGAGGTGAGCGAGGCGCGCCTCTTAGCCCCAGAATGTTCCGCTTTGCATTCTCCCTCAATGTTGTATACAACACCGTTTCAACACGGCGCGCAAGCCCTTTCACAGCACGAGGACACGATGCTTACCAACGACCAGCTCGACCGTTTCGACCGCGAGAATTTCTTCCACCCCTCGACCCATCTCGCCCAGCATGCGCGCGGCGAAAGCCCGAGCCGGATCGTGAAAACGGCAAAGGGCGTGTTCATCGAGGATCGCGACGGCAACAAGCTGCTGGACGGTTTCGGCGGGCTTTATTGCGTCAATGTCGGCTACGGGCAGGAAAGCATCATCGAGGCGATCGCCGAGCAGGCGAGGGAGCTAGCCTATTACCACGCCTATGCCGGCCACGGCACGGAAGCCTCGATCAACCTGGCGAAGATGGTGATCGACCGCGCGCCGGACCATATGTCGAAGGTTTATTTCGGCCTTTCGGGGTCCGATGCCAACGAGACCAATATCAAGCTCATCTGGTACTACAACAACATCCTCGGCCGCCCGGAAAAGAAGAAGATCATCTCGCGCTGGCGCGGCTATCACGGCTCGGGCCTGATGACCGGGTCGCTGACTGGCCTTGCCGGCTTCCAGCGGAAGTTCGATCTGCCGCTGGAGCGGGTGTTCCACACCACCGCGCCTTATTATTACCACCGCAAGGACCTTGCGATGAGCGAGGCCGATTTCGTCGCCCATTGCGTTGCCGAGCTGGAAATGCGGATCGAGCGCGAGGGCGCGGACACGATCGCGGCCTTCATCGGCGAGCCGGTGCTGGGCACCGGCGGCATCGTGCCGCCGCCGGAAGGCTACTGGAAGGCGATTTCCGCAGTTCTCGAAAAGCACGATATCCTGCTGATCGCCGATGATGTCGTGACCGGCTTCGGCCGGCTCGGCTCGATGTTCGGCTCGGATCACTACGGCCTGAAGCCCGACCTGATCACCATTGCCAAGGGGCTGACGTCCGCCTATGCGCCGCTTTCCGGCACCATCGTTTCCGACAAGGTCTGGAAGGTGCTGGAGCAGGGCACGGATGAGAACGGCCCGATCGGTCATGGCTGGACCTATTCCGCCCATCCGATCGGCGCTGCCGCCGGCGTTGCCAATCTGAAGCTGATCGATGAGCTGGGTCTGGTGAAAAATGCCGCCGAGACCGGGACCTATCTGCGCGCCGCGATGAAGGACGCGCTTGCCGATCATCCCCATGTCGGCGATATTCGCGGCGAGGGCATGCTGATGGCCGTCGAATTCGTCAGGGATCGCGAGAGCCGCACCTTCTACGATCCGTCCGAAAAGGTCGGCCCCAACCTTGCCGCCGCGTTGATCTCGGAAGGCGTCATCGCCCGCGCCATGCCGGAGGGCGATATTCTGGGCTATGCCCCGCCGCTCTGCCTGACCCGCGAGGAGGCCGACCAGATCGTGGCGGCGACGAAGAAGGCGGTGACTGCGGTTCTGGGGTGAGGTGAAAAGGAGGCGCGATGTTGAAGGCGATCCATCATGTGCAGCTTGCCATGCCGGCGGGCGGAGAGGATCGGGCCCGCGCCTTCTATCGTGATCTGCTGGGCGTGCCCGAGGTGGAAAAACCCGACAACCTGAAACCGCGCGGCGGGTGCTGGTTCGAGGCGGACGGGCTGCGTATCCACCTCGGCGTCGAGAAGGATTTTCGACCCGCCCGCAAGGCGCATCCGGCCATTCTGGTCGACGATGTCGATGCGCTCGCCGCACGGGTCGCGAAGGCCGGCTACGCGGTGAAGGCCGACGCGCCGCTGGAAGGTTTTCTGCGCACCTATGTCTACGATCCCTTCGGCAACCGCATCGAACTGATGCAGGCGATCGCGTGAGCTTTTCGGCCCGCAATCGTTGACATTTGGCTGAAAGGATGGTCATCGGTTGCGGCGAACAGAAGAGACCGTCCATCCATGCCGTCCACAAGCCTGCCGGATTGCGCCGGCGCCATCCTTCAAGCCTTCGCGGCGCGCGACACGGTGTTGACCGATATCCCGGTCATCCAGCCCGCGGCCCCCTTTCTGGATATGGCGGGCGAGGCGCTGCGCCGCCGCATCTTCATGACCGAGAGCGAGACCGGCGAGAGCCTGTGCCTGCGCCCGGAATTCACCATTCCCGTCTGTCGCCACCATATCGAGAACAATGCCGGCACGCCGAAGCGCTATGCCTATTGCGGCATGGTGTTCCGCCAGTCCCGCGATGATGGCGCGTCGGAGTTTTTCCAGGCCGGCATCGAGGATCTCGGCAGCGCGGATTTCGCAAAGGCCGATGCCCGCGCCATCGCCGACGCGCTCGCGATCCTGCGCGAATGCCTGCCGGAAGCGCGGTTTGCGGTCACGCTCGGCGACCAGAACCTTTTCGAGGCGGTCGTCGGCGCGCTCGGCCTGCCGGGCGGCTGGCAGAAGCGGCTGATCCATGCCTTCGGCAATCAGAAGCGGCTGGAAACGCTGCTCGACGCCCTTGCGCGGCCGCAGCCGGTCGGCGGGCTTGACCGGCGGGTCGCCGGTTTCCTCGCCGATGGCGACGAGGCCGGGCTGATCGCCCATATCGACGAGACCATGCAGGCCACCGGCTATTCCACCAATGCCAGCCGCAGCCCGGAGGAAATCGCGCGGCGGCTGAAGGAAAAGCTGGCGTTGTCGGTCACCAGCCTGGATGCCGAGGCGCTGGACGCGCTGACGACGTTTCTGTCGCTCGATATCGGCCTTGATCAGGCGTCGGAGGCGCTCACCGGTTTTGCGGAGAAATTCGGCCTCGACATTGGTTCGGCGATCGCCGCCTTCGAAAACCGGATCGCGGCGATTGCGGCAAGTGGCGTTGCCGTTGCCGACATCACCTATCGCGCCGCCTTCGGGCGACCGCTCGACTATTACACCGGCCTCGTCTTCGAGATCACGGAAACCGGCACGCGCGCGGCACTGCTGGCCGGCGGCGGGCGCTATGACCGGCTGCTGACGCTGCTCGGCGCAAGCGGGCATATTCCGGCGGTCGGGTTCTCGCTCTGGCTCGACCGGATCGAGCGGGCAGGCAGCCAAGCCGAGGATATCCGATGACTGTCACCATTGCCTTGCCCTCCAAGGGGCGCATCAAGGAAGGCGCGGAACAGGCGCTGAAGGCGGCGGGTTTCACGGTCGCGACCAACGGCAACAGCCGCTCCTATCGCGGCCAGATCGAGGGCCGCGGCGATATCGAGGTCGCCTTTCTCTCAGCCTCCGAGATCGCGCGCGAGGTCGGCAGCGGCGCCGTCGATTTCGGCGTCACCGGCGAGGATGTGGTGCGTGAGAATGTCGCCAATGCCGATGCCCGAGTCGAGATCGTCTCCCGCCTCGGTTTTGGTCAGGCCGATGTCGTGGTCGCCGTGCCGGAAATCTGGCTCGATGTCGATACCATGGCCGATCTCAACGACGTCGCCGCCGAATTCCGCAGCCGCCATGGCCGCAGGCTGGCGATCGCCACCAAGTTCTGGCGGCTGACCCAGCAGTTCTTCACCGCCACCCACGGCATTCAGCTCTACCGCATCGTCGAAAGCCTCGGCGCCACCGAGGGCGCGCCGATGGCCGGCCAGGCCGACATCATCGTTGACATCACCTCCACCGGATCGACGCTCAGGGCCAACCATCTGAAGATCCTGTCCGACGGGCTGATCCTGAAATCGGAAGCCTGTTTCATGCGCGCCAGGAAGCGCGAGCATGAGGGCGATGCGGTGGTTGCCGAGATCGTTGCGGCGATGCGCGGGTGAGGGCTAAGATAGTTCCGGCCCTGAAAGTGGCCGCCCAATGCTCCGAGAAGTAGTTTTACCCAAGCCTCGCAGCCCCAATCTCCCCCCCCTTGAGGGCAGGGGAATCGCGTATGGCTTTTAAGCTATTGAATATTTGACGCAAATCGATTCATCTTC
>NZ_DEPM01000230.1:889-3801 GCF_002358775.1 Martelella sp. UBA3392 | reverse complement strand
CGCCTCGGTCTTCGCCATGGCGATTGGCACCGCGATCACCGTATCGGTGCTGGCGATCATCGCCGTGTCAGCCAAGGGGCTTGCCGTGCGTCTTGCTGGCCCCGGTTCGAAGCGCGCGACCCGGATCGGCTACGGCATCGAGATCGCCGGCGCGCTTCTGGTCACGCTTCTGGGACTGATGCTGTTTGCGGCTTCGATGACAGGCTGATCAGATCCCGGCTCCGAGGTTCTGGTAATTGCTCATGCCCTCGAGGAACTCCGCGACGAACGGCGTCGCGGGCCGGCGCAGCAATTCCTCCGCCGTGCCGAACTGTTCGATATGGCCTTCCGACATCACCGCGATCCGGTCGGCGATCTCGAAGGCTTCCTCCTGATCATGGGTCACCAGAATGGCGGCAATCCCGACCTTTCTCTGAAGGTCGCGGAGCGCGCCGCGCAAGCCCTTGCGGATCTTGGTGTCGAGCGCGCTGAAAGGCTCGTCGAGCAGCAGCAGGCGCGGTTCGATCGCAAGCGCGCGCGCCAGCGCCACCCGCTGACGCTGGCCGCCGGAAAGCTGCGAGGGGTAACGGTCGGAAAGATGGCCGATCTCCGCCATGTCGAGCAGATCGCGCACCCGCTTGCCGATCTCCTCGCGGGATGGCCGTGTGGCGCGCGGGCGCATCTTCAGCCCGAAGGCGGCGTTTTCGGCCACCGTCTTGTGCTCGAACAGCGCATAGCTCTGGAACACCATGCCGAAACGCCGCAGCCGCGCCTCCAGCCCGGTAATGTCCTCGCCCTCCATCAGGAGCCGGCCCTCGTCGGCGAATTGCAGGCCGGCGATGATCCTGAGCAGCGTGGTCTTGCCGGAGCCGGATGGCCCGAGCAGCGCCACGAATTCGCCGGGACGGATATCGAGATCGACGCGGTCGAGAACCTTGTTGCTGCTGTAGGATTTCGAAACATTTTCGACTGTGAGGGCCATGGTCGGTCTTTCTCAGTGCGCTTGCGGGTGACGCGATTCGATCGCGGATCTCAGGATCAGCGTGATCACGGCGATCACCGTCAGAATGGTGGCGGCGGCAAAGGCGCCGGTCACGTTGTAATCGTCATAGAGCAACTGCACCTGCAGCGGCAGCGTCATGGTCTCGCCGCGAATATTGCCGGAGACGACGCTGACCGCGCCGAATTCGCCAATGACGCGGGCATTCGCCAGGATCGCGCCATAGAGCAGCGCCCAGCGGATATTGGGCAGGGTGACGTGGAAGAAGGTCTGCCAGCCGTTTGCGCCAAGGGTCAACGCTGCCTCCTCTTGGTCGCGACCGGCAACCTCCATCAGCGGGATCACCTCGCGGGCGACGAAGGGGCAGGTGACGAACAGCGAGACCAGCACGATGCCGGTGAGGTTGAACATCAACTGGATGCCGTATTGATCGGCATAGCTGCCGACAAGGCCGGTGGAGCCGTAGACCAGCAGATAGCAAAGACCCGCGACGATCGGCGAGATCGAGAATGGCAGTTCGATGATCGTGATCAGCACCCGCCGGCCCGGAAAGCGGAACCGGGTCACGGCCCAGGCGGCGCAGATGCCGAAGGCGATATTGACCGGCAAGGCGATCAGCGCCGTGATGACGGTGAGTTTGATCGCATGCAGCGTTTCCGGCTCGAGGAGGCCCGAGGCATAGACGCCGATGCCTTCGGAAAAGGCGCGGGCGAAGATCGCCACGCTCGGCAGGCCCATGATGAGAGCGGCAAAGGCGACGGCGACGAACACCAGTGCCGCCCGCTTCAGGCTGCGTCTGCGCCGCAGCGCCTTGACTTGCGGATGGACCATGGCTCAGCCTCCCCTCGACATATGCCGCGCGGCGCGGTTCTGGGCGATATTGGCGAGGATCAGCACGAGGAGCGCCAGTGCCAGCACCGTGCCGGCGATCGCGCTTGCGGCGGGGAAGTCGTATTCATCGAGCCGGATCATGATCAGAAGCGAGGCGATCTCGGTCTTGAACGGCATGTTGCCGGCGATGAAGATCACCGCCCCGAACTCGCCGAGCGAACGGGCAAACGCAAGCGACGCGCCCATGATGAAGCTCGGAAACACTTGCGGGAACACGATATGGCGGAACACCTGGAAATCGGTGGCGCCAAGCGTCTGCGCCGCCTCTTCCAGATCATGGCTCAGGCTCTCCATCACCGGCTGCACCGTGCGCACGCCGAAGGGCACGGAGGTAAAGGTCATGGCGAGCGCGATGCCCCACCAGGTATAGGCGACCTTGATGCCGAAGTCCGATAGCAGCATGCCCATCCAGCCATTGCGGTCGTAGAGCGCCACCAGCGCGATGCCGGCCACGGCCGTCGGCAGCGCGAAGGGCAGGTCGATCAGCGCATCGAGCAGGCGCTTGCCGGGAAACTTGTAGCGCACAATCACCCAGGCGAGCAGCAGGCCGAAACAGGCGTTGAACACGGTGGCAAGGGCTGCCGCCGAAATCGTGACGCGGAAGGCCGCGAGCGTGCGCGGATTGGTGATGATCCGCCAGTAATCGGCAAAGCCGAGCTGGCCAAGCTGCCAGAACAGCGCCGACAGCGGCAGCAGGATGATCAGGGCGACAAAAAGCAGCGTGGTCCCGAGCGTCAGCCCGAAACCCGGCATGACGCTGCGGTTCGCGCGTCTGGTCGCTGTCGGCATGATGAACGTCATGATGGCCTTTTCGCGGTGATGCCGGAGGCTATAGCAATTCCTGTTGCAGGGGGCACGGGTTTTGTTGGCGGGATGCACTCCTCGCTGCGGGCGCTTGAGGCTTCAGCGGGACGGCTCACCCTCACAACACGCCAATCTCCCCCCTTGAGGGGAGATGCCCGGCAGGGCAGAGAGGGGTGAACCCTATCAGAAAACGCGGAGCTTGCGGTTTATGCCCTTACCCCTCTCTGTCGCTTTCGCG
>NZ_DEPM01000230.1:0-555 GCF_002358775.1 Martelella sp. UBA3392 | reverse complement strand
CCCCTCAAGGGGGGAGATTGGGGCGGCGAGGTTTGTGCTTGCCGCGACACTAATGCGGTACGGGGACTTCGTGTCGATTAACGCCCCGACTGGATCTGGTCCAGCACGCCGCCATCGGCGAAGTGGGTCTCGTTGGCCGCTTCCCAGCCGCCGAACACGTCTTCCACGGTGATCAGCTTCACGTCCGGGAACTTGTCGGCATATTCGGCCTTCACTTCAGGATTATGGACGCGGTTGTTGAAGGAGGCGACGATTTCCTGGCCCTGCTTGGTGTAGAGGAATTCGAGATAGGCCTTGGAAATCTCTTCCGTGCCGCGCTCCTGGGCGACCTTGTCGACCACGGCGACCGGGAATTCGGCCAGCAGCGACATGGACGGCACGACGCGCTCATATTCGTCTTCGCCATATTCGGCGCGGATGTTTTCCACTTCCGCCTCGAAGGTGATCAGCACATCGCCGATGCCGCGTTCGATGAAGGTGGTGGTGGCGCCGCGGCCGCCGGTATCGAACACGGCGACATTGCCAAGGAAATCGCCGACGAATTCCCGCGCCTTC
>NZ_DEPM01000090.1:3908-18738 GCF_002358775.1 Martelella sp. UBA3392 | reverse complement strand
GTGCAGCGCATCCTCGCCGGTATGACCGAACGGCGTATGGCCGAAATCATGCACCAGCGCCACGCCCTCGGCGAGGTCCTCGTCCAGACGCAACGCGCGGGCGAGCGAACGGGCGACTTGCGCGACCTCGATCGTATGGGTCAGGCGTGTGCGGTAATGATCGCCGTCATTGGCGATGAACACCTGGGTCTTGTGCTTCAGCCGGCGGAAGGCGGTGGTGTGGATGATGCGGTCGCGGTCGCGCTGGAATGGCGAGCGCGTCAGGCTGTCGGGCTCGGGATAGAGCCGGCCGCGGCTTTTCCACGGATTGCAGGCATAGGGCGCGAGCGCCACATCGCCGAAACCCAATGCCGATTTGTCGATTGTCATGCTTATTCCTGTCGCGGGAAGCGTTCCTGCTTGCGTCCTGCCGGCCACCCGGTTGCAGATAGACCGTTGACGGCTGTCACCGCCGTTCTTAACTAAGATCAAAGGCCATTGGAAGGCGTGGATCATTCCGTGCGCCAAAACACCGATTTCAGCCCGTTTGCCGGGCTCAGGAGACTGACAATGGACACCAAGACTGTCACGCTTTCAGAGGCGGCGGCCAAGAAGATCGCCGCAATCATCGCAGCCGAAGACGGCAAGAAGGCCTTGCGCGTTGCAGTGGAAGGCGGCGGCTGCTCCGGTTTCTCCTACAAGTTCGATCTCGCCGAGGACCCCGAAGCCGATGACGTCGTGATTACCCGCGGCGACGCAAAAGTGCTGATCGACGAGATTTCGCTGGTCTACATGGCCGGCTCGGAAATCCACTTCGTCGACAACCTGCTCGGCCAGTCCTTCCAGATCCAGAACCCGAACGCGGTCGCAAGCTGCGGCTGCGGCACCAGTTTCTCGATCTGACTGTTCTTGCAAAAGCGCTGCTGTAGCTGCCGCTCGTGCGCGCTCGGCACCTTCTCCGAACGACGTTCGAAGGCTGGGCCAAGGGGCGTCTGCGGCAGCCTTCATTTTGAGGCTTCTGGCATCAATGCCCCTTTCGCCGCACGGCGATTTATTTTTTAATCATCTGATTGACTAAAGAACGACAAGTGATTAGGTTCAATTTATAGCGCTTGGCGTTATGACCAAATTCATCGTGGGTTGGTTAAGTCGGCCGTCTACCGACTTTGGCCTTTCAGGCAGCCGCGTTCGCGATGACCTCCAGGAACACCCCGGCATATCCCTGCGCCGGGGTGTTCTTTTTTCTATTCAGGCCCGTCATATGATCGCGCCATCGCGAGCAATGCCCGGACAGCCTGCGCTTACAACCACTCCGTCCCCGACACACCAGCAAAGCAAAACGCCCCGGACGCGGTGTCCGGGACGCTGCAAAAGCCGGGGCCCCCAAGGCAGCCCCCGCTCGTCTTCAGGCATCGATCGTCTTGCCCGCCCGCTCCGGAATGAGGAGCGAGAGCAGGATGGCCGAAATGCCCGACAGCGTAATCGGCGTCGCAAACACCTTCTGGATGATATCCGGCATCTGCTGCATCGACTGGGGCACCAGGGTGACGCCAAGCCCGAGGCCGAACGAAACCGCCATGATATAGACCTTGCGATGGTCGATCGGCTCGGAGGCAATAATCCTGATCCCCGCGACGGCAATCGATCCGAACAGCACCACCGTGGCCCCGCCGAGCACGGGCTTCGGCACCAGCAGGAACGCCCCGCCGATGATCGGGAAGAAGCCGAGCACCACGAGAATGCCCGCGATATAGAACCCGACATGGCGGCTGGCCACGCCGGTCATCTGGATAACGCCGTTATTCTGGCTGAAGGTCGTGTTCGGGAAGGTGCAGAACAACGCCGCAATCCCCGAATTTATGCCGTCAGCGAGCACGCCGCCCTTGATGCGGTCCAGATAGACATCGCCCTGAACCGGCTCACCGGAAATAACCGAGTTTGCCGTCAGGTCTCCGGTCGTCTCGATCGCGGTGATCAGGTAGACGAAAGCGATCGGGATGAACAGGCCGAGGTCGAAATCCAGGCCGAACTTCAGCGGTACGGGAACGGCGAAGACAGGCTGTGTGCCGAGCTGCGAAAAGTTCACCATGCCGAAGAAGATCGAAACGATGAAGCCGACCAGCAGGCCGAGCATGATCGCCGCGATCCTGACCATGGGCTGTTTGGAGAACGAGAAGAAGATGATGACCGCAACAACGAGCAGGCCGAGGAAGATATTGACCGGCGCGCCAAGCGCTTCTCCGGCGCCGGCGCCGCCGGCAAAATCCGTGAAGCCCGATTTCACCAGGCTGAGGCCGATCACGGTGATGACGATACCGGTCACCGTCGGCGTGACAATGCGGCCCATCCGGGTGATGAACTGGCTGAGCACGATCTCGACCACGCAACCGACGAGGCAGAGCCCGAAGATCATCGCCAGAATGTCCTCCGGCGTGCCCCCCCTGCCCTTGACCGCGAAACCCGCCGCCAGAATGACGCCGAGAAAGGCGAAGCTGGTGCCCTGAACGCTGAGAAGGCCGGAGCCCACCGGCCCCATGCGCCGGCACTGAATGAAGGTCGCGACGCCCGAGACGAACATCGACATGGCCAGAAGATACGGCATGTGAGCGCCAAGCCCCAGAGCGCCGCCGATGATGAGCGTCGGCGTGACGATGCCGATGATGCTGGCCAGAATGTGCTGGATGGCAGCCAGAAACGAGGCGCCCGGCGAAGGCACGTCGTTGAGTTTGTATATGATATGATGTTGATCGGACATTAGTTCATCCCCCGCGGCCTTGGCCGCTTGTTATCGCTCGCACTTACACGAATGTCCCAAGCAACATCCGTGCCACAAATGTGTCACATAATGTTTCATGCGCGCAAGAAGCGAAAACTACGCCCATTACACGTTTCGCATCCCGGCGATTGTACGAGGCAGCCTGAAGCGGCATGGCTTGCGCCTCGCGCCTTAGGCACGAATTCATGCAACGAGAACGCGAACTGCTCATTTCTGTGGCAAAGCACAAGGGAAGCAGCCGACGGCGCTGCGCCCTGCCGACCTTCCATTTGGCCCATCTGGCTATCGGCCGTGCCAAAGACATGTTGATTAACGCCCGTCGGGGGTTTCCTTGCCCGTCCCTGATCCGGCATGATCGCGCGACCCGGTTGCCGCGACGCAAGCGTCGTGAACAATGGCTTTTCTGAAACGCCTGGCACGGGCGAAACGGTTTCCCCAATGCGGTCGCGGACACGGATTTTGACATGAAGATAGCCACCTGGAACATCAACGGCATCAAGGCGCGGCAGGAAAACTTGGTCCGGTGGCTAGAGATGGCATCGCCCGACATTGTCTGCCTGCAGGAGATCAAGTCCGTCGATGAGAATTTCCCGGCAGCTCCCTTTCAGGACCTCGGCTACCACGTGGAGACGCACGGCCAGAAAGGCTTCAACGGCGTAGCACTTCTGTCGAAGAAAGCGCCGGAAGACGTCCAACGCGGCTTTTCGGATGGCCATGATGATGACCAGTCGCGCTATATCGAAGGTGTCTTCAGCGTGAAGGACGGGGTGATCCGCGTCGCCTCCATCTATCTGCCGAACGGCAATCCCGTCGACACACCGAAATATCCCTACAAGCTTGCGTGGATGGAGCGTTTGAAAGCTCTGGCCAAAGAGCGGCTCAGCCTTGAGGAACCGCTGGTGCTGGCGGGCGACTACAATGTCATTCCGCGCCCCTGTGACTGCCACGATCCCGCCGTCTGGGCGGGCGACGCGCTGTTCTTGCCGCAGACCAGAGAGGCCTTTTCAGAATTGCTCGGGCTGGGGCTCTACGACGCCGTGGCCGGCGCCGACGAAGCCGGCGGTCAGTACACATTCTGGGATTATCAGGCCGGAGCCTGGCAGAAGAACAATGGCATCCGCATCGATCATATGCTGCTATCGGCCGAAGCCGCCGACAGGCTGGCGGCCACCTCGATAGACAAGAGTGTACGAAGCTGGGAAAAGCCATCCGACCATGTGCCGGTGATCTGCCAGTTTGATTGCGCCTGGGCCTAGAAAGTTTGAGGCTTGGATGCGGCGGCTTGCCGCAGGTCCGGACGTGTGCGCCTCAGGGCGAACTGGTGCTCATATTATGCGCGAGCGCGATCGCGCCGCGGCGGTCATTCTCGTCCACCACGGAAAAGCACTTTTCCTGCAGATCACGAATCCAGCTGCAATCACCGATCTGGCAACGATCGGCCGCCATGGTGAGATATGCAAGACCGAGCACCGGCTGGCCTTCGTTGAAAATCAGGTCGCCGAAAACGGCCATCGCACTGATATTGCCGTTCTTTCTGGCAAGGTTCAGCCATTTCTTGGCGAGGCGCACATTCTTCGCGCCGCCCTCGCCATTCAGGATCATCTGGGCGAGTTGGAACTGCGCCTCCGGATTGCCGAAGACCGAAGCGGCCTGAAAATAAAGCTGGCGGGCCTGCGCCAAGTCCTTCTCCACCGGCGTATCCGGAATGCCGGCCTTGTAGTAGCCGGCAAGCGCGAGAAGCGCATTGACATAAAATCCGGTATCGGGCGAGCCGGGCTCGACATCGTGGTTGACGATCTCCGCATAGGCCTTAAACGCCTCGTAGTCGTTTTCCGGCACGCCATCACCGAACGCATACATATTCGCCAGCGCCCAGCGCGAGCCGGTATGGCCCTTCTCGGCAGCGTAGCGATAGGCTTCGACCGCCTTCTGCTTGTCGCCGTTCTTGTAGGCCTTGAAGCCGAAGCGGAACAGATCGAAACGCCCGGAATCCTTGGGTATGTCGTTGGAGATATCAAAGGACGATACCGGCGCGCCGGCCATGACGAGCAAGCCCGCCGCCACCACATACACGCCTGTCTGTCTCAGAATTGCCTTCATCATCAAACGATTTCACCACGTTGTCGAGGGCGCAAAGATCTTGTCGGATAAAACCGCGATCGCACGTCCGGCGGACTGCTGCGCGCTCTGTCCCCTTTCACATGCCCCGTGTTTGTGGCGGGAAATAGACGCTAACGCCGGGATCGTTTGTACGAGAGAACTGAAACAATTGCTGTGACAGAAGAGCCACAGTCATCGGATTCATTGGAAAGCGTTAACATGTCGATGACGCGGGAAGGCCTCGGCTCTCCCGCCAAGCGCATCGTCCCGCGCTCCAGGCGAGGTCACGGACAAACGCTGCCGCAGCGCTTTCAACAAACGCTGCCCGTTCATCACCTGATCCCGTGTGGAACCATCGGCCCAATTGCCTTGCTCTATTGCGGAAGTCGCTTCGCCATACTACACATCGCTCACCGCTTCGCCGATTGCGGGGAAGCGGATGCAGGTTGCGGCTTAACTTCGCAAAAACGCGCGCCGGAAAGGTCGATACCCCTTCTCCGACGCAACCAGGCGGAAGTCGAGCCATTCCCGTGTTCGGGAAGACCTGTTGCGGGCGTGGCGAAACTGGTAGACGCAAGGGACTTAAAATCCCTCGACCGGATGGTCATGCGGGTTCGACCCCCGCCGTCCGCACCAGCCTATCGGAGAACAGCAATCAGGCGCTCTGTCGACGCTTCCAGCGGTGCACGGTCGGACCGAAAAAGCGGCGAATCATATCCAGATCAGCTCGGCGTTTTACAGCAATACCGCCCGTCTCAGGGAACGATCCGTGCTCACAATCATCAGAAGCGCCTGGTCGCCGAAATACTGCAGAGCTGAACGAACTCCGCGTCAGCCATTGCGCCTCATTGACGTCCGCAGACAAAGCAGGTGCCGATTTTCGCAATCGAGGCCATCCGGACAATCGGCAAGGAGACCAAGCTCGCCAGCCGCAAAACACAGAGAACGTCACCGCTCTTCTGCACAACGAAAAAGCCCGACCAGACGGCCGGGCTTTTCCTGATATCTAAAGGCGTCTTCTTAGAAGTCGCGCTGCAGACGGAACCAACCAGCCCAGTAATCATCAGCATAGTACTGATCAGGCGTATCGGTGTAACGAACGTTCAGCTTGGCGCTCAGACCTTCGACGATGGTGTAGTCGAAGAGTACGCCAGCGGACCAGAAGTCCTCATTGTCGGCACCCGGAATGTTAGCCGAGGTCCACTGAACAGCAGGCGTCATCGCGAAGTTGTCGCTTACGTTCAGCTTGTAACCGGCGGCCAGAGCCCACTCGGCATATACGCCCGGAATAACGGTCGGGGTCGCCAGCGAGTAATCCTGGAAGTCGTTGGCGCCGTAGGTAACGGCATAAGCGTTCCAGCCGGTTGCATAGATAGCACCGAGGTCAAGAGCGCCCGGGCCAAGCGCCAGCGAGGCCATAGCGCGGAAAGCAGCTTCTTCGTTGTAGGTGTCGTAACCGACATCGAGCTTGGCGCCAACGCCGCCAGCCTGGAAGCCGATACGGCCCGAAACGCCGAGGTGCGGTACATTGTTGCCGCTGTTCATCAGGCCGATCATGGACGGCTCAAGAGCGTCGAGCGAGATGCCGCCTACGAAACCATCGCCGGTGTAGACGTAACGGACCGAGTTGAACTTGGTCTGGCCGTTCAGGTCATCGATTTCGCCGAGAAGGCCCTGATCCCAATAGCTGTTGAAGTAACCAGCCTGAAAACCGCCAAGAGCGAGGTAGGTCTCGTCGAGGTAGGTAGTGGAGGAACCGTCATCGGAATAATATTCGGAGTTCAGCGAGATGAAACCGGTCAGAACACCGAGTTCGGTTTCGGTCTTCGAAGAGATGTCGATATGGCCGCGAGTCCATACGTTCC
Source organism: Martelella sp. UBA3392 (assembly GCF_002358775.1). Taxonomy (NCBI): domain Bacteria; kingdom Pseudomonadati; phylum Pseudomonadota; class Alphaproteobacteria; order Hyphomicrobiales; family Aurantimonadaceae; genus Martelella; species Martelella sp. UBA3392. The sequence goes on along the minus strand of NZ_DEPM01000090.1, from coordinate 12,018 downwards.
AGCTATCCGGCGAATTCGCACCGGTCTGAGCGTCAATCTGGAAACGGATGTAACCACCGATATCGAGGCAGGTTTCAGTACCCGGGATGTAGAAGTAGCCGGCACCAAAGGCGTCGCAGATTTCTACATAGTTGGCAGCTACAGGCTCGATGACCACAACCGGGTCGGCTGCCTGGGCGCCGGAAGCTGCCGCGACTGCTGCAGCGGAGCCGAGAAGAAGGCTCTTCACGTTCATAATGACCTCCAAAAGGTTTTAAAGCGGAATGGGTTTTTCGCCTGAGCGTTCCCTGCCCCATTCCGGGTTTCAAGAAGATCGGGCTGTCTAGACCCTCGCTTCTGACTATGAACATACAAGACCGCCGCCCGATCGCAATCGTCAATCGCCCGCATAACCGCCGCCGAGGCTTCCTTACCGGCTTGCTGTTGCCGATACGCAACAAGTTGGGGTCGTGGGAGCCCCAAACCTTTACAAAAGGTAAAGAAAACAAGCGTCAACAGAGCGGCTCCATCCAGCCACCGCAAGCAGGCCGCGACAAAAACGCCGCATATTCTGCGACTTCGACGTGCAAACGCGCCCAATACCCGCCAAAAACGAAGCGAAGTCCGGCTTTCGACCACCGCGAAAACGAATCGAACCTGATCACCTCTACCGCAAAGGGCTAAACGAGTTCGACGTCAACCACGCCCGATACCGCGCGCATGGCTGACGCCACTTCCGGGGAGAGCCTGTACTTGCCCGGAAGCTCGACCTCCACTTCACGCAGCCCCTCGTTCTGGATAACCACGAAGGACACGACCCCGTCTCCGCTGCTGTTCAGGTGCCGGGACAGCGACGCCAACGGCGAATCATCGCGCAGGTAGACGCGCATCGCGCTTTGCTGGCGCACAGCCTCTTCCTCGAGCGACTGGACCGTCTGTATCCGCATGCCGATGCCTTCGGGACGGACATCGGCCGCCACGGTGATGACAACAGAGGTTCCCGGTTCCAGAAGGTCGCGGTATTGATAAAGCATCTCGGAGAACAGCACCGCCTCGAACTGGCCGGTCGCATCCGAAAGCGTGATGATGCCCATACGGTTGCCGGTGCGCGTCTTGCGCTCCTGCTTGGCCACCACCGTGCCGGCCAGGCGCCCGCGGCCGGCACCATTCTTCACCGAAAGCGAGAAATCGGCAAAGCTCTGAACGCGCATGCGGGACAATATATCGGCATAGGCGTCAAGCGGATGGGCGGTCTGATAAAAGCCCAGCATCTGGAATTCGCGCATCAGCCGCTCCGAATCCGGCATCGGGGTATAATCCGGTAGCGTGATCTGAGGCAGGTCGCCGGCACTGCCGAAAATATCTGCCTGTCCGCTCGTCTTGTCATCCTGGCTGCGCTGCGCCAGACCGATGATGCGATCGAGACCGGCCAGAAGCGCCGCGCGATCCTTGCCAAAGCAATCGAAGGCGCCGGCGCAGATCAGGCTTTCGAGCACCCTGCGGTTGACGAGTTTCGGGTCGATCCGCCGCGCGAAATCCTCCAGGCTATCGAACGCGCGGTCCCCTCTGACCGCGACGATGTGATCGACCGCCGCCTCGCCGACGCCCTTGATGGCCGCGAGTGCATAGAAAATCCGTCCTTCGCCCGGCTCGAAATGCCGGAAGCTGGTCTGCACCGAAGGGGCGACGACCTCGATGCCGAGACGCTGCGCATCATGACGGAAATCGTTCAGCTTTTCGGTATTGGCCATGTCGAGCGTCATCGAGGCCGCAAGGAACTCGACAGGATAATGCGCTTTCAGGAAGGCCGTGTGATAGGACACGATCGCATAGGCGGCGGCGTGGGACTTGTTGAAGCCGTAATTGGCGAATTTCGCGAGCAGATCGAAAATCTCGTTGGCACGCTGTTTCTTGACGCCCTTCTCCACCGCGCCCTCGACAAACCGGACCCTCTGCTTGTCCATCTGCTCCTTGATCTTCTTGCCCATGGCGCGGCGCAGAAGGTCCGCTTCGCCGAGCGAATAGCCCGCCAGCACCTGTGCCACCTGCATCACCTGTTCCTGGTAGATGATCACGCCCTGGGTTTCGGCTAGCAGCGGGTCAATTAGCGGGTGGATCGATTCGATCTCCTCCTCATTATGCTTGCGCGCATTATAGACCGGGATGTTTTCCATCGGGCCCGGACGGTAGAGCGCCACCAGCGCGATCAGGTCCTCGATACGGTCCGGCCGCATGCCGATCAGCGCCTTGCGCATGCCAGCGCTTTCCACCTGGAACACGCCGACCGTCTCGCCGCGCGCGAGCATTTCGTAGGATTCGGGATCATCCAGCGGGACGAGCGAGAGATCGACCGCTATCCCCTTTCGGGCGATGAAATCGACCGCTGTCTTCAGCACCGTCAATGTCTTCAGGCCCAGAAAGTCGAACTTCACAAGTCCGGCCTGTTCCACCCATTTCATATTGAACTGGGTGACCGGCATGTCGGAGCGCGGATCACGATACATCGGCACGAGCTGCGACAACGAGCGGTCACCAATGACGATACCCGCCGCATGAGTCGAGGCGTGGCGATAAAGCCCTTCGATCTTCTGAGCAATCGCGAGCAGCCGACCGACGATCGGTTCCTCTTCCGCAGCCTCCTGAAACTTGGGTTCGTCCTCAATCGCCTGGGCGAGCGTCACGGGGTTGGCGGGATTGTTGGGAACGAGTTTGGAAATGCGGTCGACCTGACCATAGGGCATTTCGAGCACGCGCCCGACGTCGCGCAGCGCCGCGCGGGCCTGCAGTGATCCGAAAGTAATGATCTGGGCAACCTGCGCGCGACCATATTTCTCCTGCACGTAGCGGATCACTTCTTCGCGCCGGTCCTGGCAGAAGTCGATATCGAAGTCCGGCATCGACACGCGTTCGGGATTGAGGAAGCGTTCGAACAGCAAGGAAAATCGTAGCGGATCGACATCCGTGATCGTCAAGGCGTAGGCGACCAGCGAACCCGCGCCGGAGCCGCGTCCGGGGCCGACCGGAATATCGCGCTCCTTCGACCATTTGATGAAGTCGGCAACGATCAGGAAGTAGCCCGGAAACTTCATGCCTTCGATCACGCCGAGCTCATAGTCGAGCCGCTCGAAATAGTCCTCGCGCGTGTGGCCCGGGCTCAGGCCCACATGGGCAAGCCTCGCCTCCAGCCCCTCGCGCGCCTGCCGGCGCAGCTCCGCGGCTTCCGCCCGCTCCGCCTCTTCGGGATCATCTGAGGCGCCGGTGAAGCGTGGCAGAATGGGCATGCGGGTATCCAGCACGAAGCTGCATCGGCGCGCGATCTCCACGGTGTTCTCGATCGCTTCGGGCAGATCGGCAAACAGAGCCGCCATTTCTTCCTGTGATTTCAAATAGTGATCCGGCGTCAGTCTGAAACGGCGATCGTCGGATACGATCGCATTGTGCGCCACCGCCATCAGCGCGTCATGCGCCTCGAAATCATCGCGGCTCGGGAAAAACGCCTCATTGGTCGCGACCAGCGGAAGATCGAGTTCATAGGCGAGAGCGATAACCCGACGCTCGTGCTGGACATCGAAATTGCCGTGCCGCTGCACTTCCACGTAGAGCCGGTCGCCAAAAGCGGATTTCAGGAATGCGAGCCTTTCGGCGGCCTTCGCCTCGAAACCGGAAATAACGGCCTCGTCGATCGGGCCGGTCCGCCCGCCGGTGAGCGCGATCAAACCGTCCGAATGCGCGCTGAGCCATGACTTCGTTATATATATACTGTCATGCCCCTCTCCGCCGAGATAGGCCTCACTGACAAGATGCATCAGATTGGCATAGCCGGTCGGATCGGCGGCGAGAAGCACGATTGACGGTTTCTTCGGCGGCAGATGCCCGCCGCTACGACGCTCACCGTCGCCGCCATCTTCCATATCGATCGACAACTGGCAGCCGATGATCGGCTGGAGCCCCTCGCCCACGGCCTTCTGGGAAAACTCCAGCGCACAGAAGAGATTATTGGTATCTGTCACCGCAATCGCGGGCTGCCTGTCGGCCACGGCGAGCTTCATCACCGTTTTCAGCGGCAGCGCGCCCTCGAGCAGCGAATAGGCCGAGTGAACGCGCAAATGCACGAAACGAACCGCCTGCTCTTTGCCTTCAGCCTGCATCTCGAGATCACTCCTTCACCGCCGCCAAATCAAATGCGTCACCCGATTTTGGCAGGCGAGCAACGCCGGTGCAATCACTCGTCTCGCAATGCACAGAAACCTATAGCGAGCTCACGATCAACGCCATGCTGGCCAGGAACAGGCTGACTGAGAAGAAAGCCGCGATGTCGCGCAGAATATCGGTCATGATCGCCTCCGTTTTGCTTATAGTCCTTTTATGTTCTATTTTTGTTCTCATTACAAGTCGTTTTATTGCTGACGAAAACAGATCACACCGCGCGGAGAGACTCGAAACCCAGACAAGCATCTGAAAATATGGACGATATTGGTACATGTCCGCGTTTGAAAAAACTCGGCGAAGACCTCTCTTCGGCACCCAATCCGCGGAACCCGGCTTGCCTTTCTGATAGCCACCGCGGATCTGGGGTAAAGCCAAATGTGTACTTACGACTTGCATCGGGTATAAATTATACTCACAATACCCATATGCAGAACAAAACCAAACAGGTCGTCGCCGCTATCGGTCGGTGGCTGGAAGACAGGATTGACAGGGCATCGCCCGGCGAGAGGCTTCCGACCGTCCGTCATCTGATGCGCGAATTCGGAACGGCGCAGCGCACCGTGGAGGCGGCGCTGAAGCCGTTTCTCGAGGACGGCCGTCTGATCGCCCGTCCGGGTGCGGGTATCGTCGTCGCCGGCATGCCCGAGGAGAAGGAGCCCGAGAATTATGCCGCGGACCTTCTTATACTCTATCGCAACTCCGACAGCAGGCTGGCGCGGGTGACGCTGCAGGAGGTCGCGACACGGATAAAGTCCGCCGGCTTTTCAGTGCTGCAGCTCGGCTTTTCGAGCGACGCCCAGGCGATCGACGTGCTGGAACGGATCGGGCGGTTCCGAGCCTGCCTCATTCAGGTGAATTTCGAGATTCTGACGGTCGCATTCCTGGCCGCCCTCCACAGGCAGGCCGACCATATCGTCATCGACGGGGTTTCGGCGACCGGCATCGATGTCGACGCCATCGGCACCAATTGGCGCGAGGCGCTGTCGATCGCCTTCCGCACCTTCAGGGAAAGCGGCCACGACAAGATCGCCTTTCTGACATCGGCCCATCATGCCCGCCAGATCGCGATGGCACGCCGCGAGTTCCATCTGCTCGGCAGCTTTCTTCCCGATCCAGACCAGCGTTTTCTCATCGAACTGAACGCGCTGCCCGGCAGCTATCAGATCGACGACATCGCCGCGGCGATCGGTCGGCACGCCGATGACGAGGGGCGGCTTCCGTTCACGGCGTTGATCGCCTGGGGCGTTGTCGAAGGTTTCATTCTGGAGCGCGCCCTCGCCAAGCTCGGCCTTGAGGCGGGCCGCGATCTTAGCGTTATCATGCTCGGCAGCACGGATTTTCAGTCGGAGCATCTCAGCCGGTTCGATGTGGTGGGCAACAGCCATGACGAGAAGCTTGCGGTGTTCGAGCGGATCATCCGTGGACGGATCGCCGACAGGCCGGAGGAGCCGCAAACCCATTATCTCCCCATTTCCTACGTCCGCCATGGATCGGTGATCGATCTCCACACCGATTGAGTACATCAATTATTGTACACATACATATACTCAAATAGCATCCGATGCCGATAACAAGAACAAGTTCAGAGGCATTGCATGCTCCAGGAGCCGGTCCAGCAGAAAACCACGGGCGTCGCCATTATCGGCGCCGGCGAGCGCGGTATCTATTATGTCGGCTCGCGCATGGCCGAAATCGCGGCGGAGACCGGCTTTCGCATCATTGGCGTGTTCGACCGGCTGGAAGACCGCGCCGGTTATGCCGCCGACCATCTGAACGCGCTCTATGGCAGAGCGGGCATCCGCCATGCCGTGCGGGTTTTTGAAAGTCTGGACGCCGCCGTTGCGGATCCGGCCGTGGATCTGGTGGTCGTCACCACGCATACCAATGCCCATCGCGCGCCAGTCGAGGCGGCGATCGCGGCCGGCAAGCGCGTCTATCTCGACAAGCCGATCTCGGTGACGCTGGATGACGCGGAAGCCATTCAGGCGGCGGAGGCAAAGGCCGGTCAACCGGTGCTGATGGCCTTTACCCGGCGCTACGAAAAGCCTTGGGTCGAGACGGTGAAGCTTGCCCATTCCGGCCGCATCGGCGATCCGCAGATGATCCTGCTGCGCTCGGTCATCCCCTATACCCGCTATCTGCAGCTCTGGCACCGCAAGCAAGCGTTGTCGGGCGGCGCGCTCAACGACAAGTGCTCGCATCATTTCGACGTGCTGAACTGGGTGGCGCGATCGCGGCCGCTTTCCGTCACCGCCGTCGGTGGCCGTAGCAACGTGTTCCCGCCCGACCCGAACGCGCCGGAACGCTGTTCGCTCTGCGACCGGGACTGTCCTTATCGCCGCCACGAAACGCTGGTTGACCGTTTCGAGGGCGCCGGCGCGATCGCCAACCCGAGTTGGGGCGAGGCGGCGCTGCCGGAGGACCGCAACGATACCTGCGTCTATCGGCCGGGCGCCGATATCGACGACCACGCCATCGTCACCATCCGCTATGAAAACGGCGTTTCGGCCTGTCTGTTCTTCGCCATTTTCGGCCCCTGGGCCGAGGATCAGGAAACGCTGGAGATTGTCGGCTCCTCCGGCCGCATAAGGATGGAGCGTCATTCTGGCGACATCGACATCGTCGAGGATTATGGCCGCACGCACGGCACGCTCGGCTTCACCAGTCCGGATCGCAACTCCACCCATTTCGGGGCTGATCTCGAGCTTGTGCGCACGCTCCGCCGCTTCATGGACGGGGAAAACCCGCCGGTCGGCATCGAAGACGGCGTCGCCTCGCTCAGGATCGTTCTGGCGGCACAGAAATCCATGAAGAACGGCGGCATGCCCGTCGACCCGGAAACCCAGGAGTTCGCGCAATGACCCGCCGTTTTCCCGAACGCCTGACCCCGCTCGCCAACCGGCTCGGCCTTCAGCCGCTGTTCGGCGACATCCACAACCACTGTGCGCTGTCCTACGGCCACGGCCGGCTGGAGGATGCGCTAGCGCGGGCCGCCCTGCAACTCGACTTCGTCTCCGTCACCGGACATGCCGCCTGGCCCGATATGCCGGTCGACGTGCCGGAGGTCGCCCATATCGTCGATTTCCACGTCAAGGGTTTCGCAAAGCTGAAAGCCAACTGGAAGGACCATTTCGAAGTGCTGAAAGCCTTCGAGAATCCCGGCCGCTTCGCCGTGTTTCCCGGCTACGAGATCCATTCGTCGGAACATGGCGACTACACGATCGTCTATGGCGACCTCGATGTCGCCGAACCGGAACTTGCCGACAGCCCGGCCGAACTGAAGCAGGCGCTTCAGACCGCCAAGGGCGACGACGCCCTCGCCTTTCCGCACCATATCGGCTACCGCCAGGGCGCGCGCGGCATCAACTGGGATACGTTCGATCCGGAACTGTCGCCCTTCGTCGAGATGTTTTCGATGCATGGTTGCGCGGAAGAGTCCGAATCCGAGCGCTCCTACCTGCATTCCATGGGCCCGGTGAACGGCGCCTCGACCATGCGCGCGGGGCTGAAGCGCGGCGCGGTGTTCGGCGTGGTCGGCAATACCGATCATCATTCCGCCTTCCCCGGCTCCTACGGCCATGGTCGCATGGCGGTCTACGCGGCAGATGACAGTCGGGACGCGATCTTTTCGGCCATGCGGGCGCGTCGCACCAACGCGCTGACCGGCGACAATATCCACCTGCTGACGGCGATCGGCGACACCGTGCAGGGCGGCATCACCGCGCCCTCGCCCGACGCCGCCTTGGATATCGAGGCAATCGGAGCCGGGTTCATCGATAGCATCGATATCTTCCGAAACGGCGAACTGTTCGAGCGCATCTCGCCCGAGCTGAGCCCCGCCCCGATCGAGGTCGGCAGCGGTTCGGAAACGGAAACCATCCTGTTTGTCGAACTCGGCTGGGGCGCGCGCGGCAGGAGCCAT
>NZ_DEPM01000090.1:3075-3610 GCF_002358775.1 Martelella sp. UBA3392 | reverse complement strand
CGGCTGGGGCGCGCGCGGCAGAAGCCATGACTGGACAGGCGAAATCACAATCGAAGGCGGCGAGATCACCGGGCTGGAGCCCCGCTTCCGCGGCGCGGAGATCGTCTCGCCGCTCGAGGGCGAGGACGAGGCCGCGAAGCTGCCAGCGCTCGGCTTTGAAGAGGGCGACGTCCGGTTTTCCGTTACCGCCGCAGCCAACCCCAACAACGTCACCTCCGCCACCCAGGGCTTCGCCGTAAGGCTGAAAGCTTCGCCGGGAGCGCGGCTGAAGGCGACGCTTTCGGGCAAGCAGCTCGATATTCCGCTCGATCATCTCTTCGAGGGCGCGCTTTCGGGCAATCTCGGCCCGATCGACAGCCCCGCCTACCGCTTCCACGCCCTGCCCCGGCCGCACCAGTGGCAATGGCACGGCACGGTCGCGCTCGGAGTGCTGGCGGACGGCGAGACCATCTATGTGAGGCTGCGCGAGAAGACCGGGCAGATGGCCTGGACCTCGCCGATTTTCTGCAGAAGGGAGGCGTGAGACGAAACAGGC
>NZ_DEPM01000090.1:0-2694 GCF_002358775.1 Martelella sp. UBA3392 | reverse complement strand
ACGGCGACGCGCCGGATTGCCCGGACAACAGGAAAGCGGCCCCCGATGGACCGGCTTTCATACGCGGGAACTTTTGAAAACCGGACCTGACAAAGGCCGGAGGGAGAACAGGCAATGAAGCATTTTGGAAAATTCACGGGCGTACTGCTCGGCGCAAGCGCGCTGATGGCGGTATCGGCCGGCGCTGTCGAACTCAACATCGTCCATGGCGCCATCGGCAAGGATAACGAGGTTCTGCGCAAGGAGCTCGACCGCTATGAGGAGATGACCGGCAACACCGTCAACATCGTCTCCATGCCGGAATCGACGACCGACCAGTTCGGCCAGTACAAGCTCTGGCTTTCGGCCAAGTCGCCGGATATCGACGTCTACCGCATCGACGTCATCGGCGCGCCGCAGCTTGCCGACCACTTCGTCGACCTGACGGAGGCGACCGCCGATATCATCGACCAGTTCGTTCCGGCAGCCGTTGAATCGCAGACCGTCGACGGTAAGCTCGTCGCGCTGCCGATGTTCCTCGGCGCGCCGGCGCTCTACTACCGAACGGATCTTCTGGAAAAATACGATCGATCGGTTCCCGAGACCTGGGACCAGATGACCGAAACCGCGAAGGTCATCATGGATGGCGAGCGGGCCGAGGGCAATGGCGACATGTGGGGCTTCGTCTTCCAGGGTGCGCCCTATGAAGGGCTCACCTGCAACGGCCAGGAATGGATCTATTCCTATGGCGGCGGCCGGATCGTCGAGCTTGACGGCTCGATCGGCATCAACAATCCGGAAGCGGCCGAAGCGCTGAACATGGCGAAATCCTGGGTCAGTACGATCGCGCCGCAGGGCGTGCTCAACTACATGGAAGAGGATGCGCGCGGCGTGTTCCAGTCCGGCAACGCCGTGTTCATGCGCAACTGGAACTACGCCTATGCGCTGGCCGATGGGCCGGATTCCCCGGTGAAGGGAAAGTTCGACGTGACCACGCTGCCGGTGGGCGGCGAAGGCGACAGCTCGGCGGCGACGCTGGGCGGCTGGCATCTCGCCGTCTCCAAATATTCGCCAAACCCGGACGAGGCGATCGAACTGGTGAAGTTCCTGAACAATTTCGAAAACCAGAAGGAACGCGCGATCGAAACCTCGCGCCCGCCGACGGTGACGGCCGTCTACGACGATCCGGAAGTGGCGGAAGCGCAGCCTTTCATTCCGCGCTGGAAGCCGGTCGTGCTCAACGCCCTGCCGCGCCCGTCCGCCGCCACCAAGCGCAAATATAACGAGGTCTCCTCGGAATTCTGGACCGCCGTGCATGATACGCTTTCAGGCGACGGCACCGCCGAGCAGAACCTCGCCAAGCTGGAAGCCAAGCTGAAGCGCCTGCGCGGCAACGGCTGGTAAGACATAACGGCGCCGCCCGCATCCCGGCGCGGCGCCGTTTTGCGCAAGAGAAGAAGGGAACGGAACATGGCAGAACCGGTCGAAAAATCGACCCTGTCGCATCAGCGCGTCGTCTCGGCCTGGGTGTTCCTGGCGCCGATGCTGGCAGTGCTGGCCGTGGTCGCGGTCTATCCGCTGGTCCGAACGATCTATTTCGGCTTTACCGATGCGTCGATCGATTTCCCCGAACAGGCGGAATGGATCGGTTTCCGCAACTACCTCGAATATCTCGATTTCGGCGACGGAACCGGTGAATATTACGGCCTGCTCGCTGACCCCGACTGGTGGCGGGCGGTCTGGAACACGCTGCGCTTCACCTTCTTCTCGGTGCTGTTCGAAACCATTTTCGGTATGGTCATCGCGCTGGTGCTCAACACCCATTTTCCCGGCCGCGCGCTGGTCCGCGCCGCCGTTCTCATCCCCTGGGCGATCCCCACCATCGTCTCCGCCAAGATGTGGGCCTGGATGATGCATGACCAGTTCGGCATCCTGAACGATATCCTTATGAAGCTGCACATCATCGCCGAGCCGGTGGCCTGGACCGCCAATCCGGATACGGCGCTTCTCGCCGTGCTGATCGTCGATATCTGGAAGACCACGCCGTTCATGGCGCTGCTGATCCTCGCCGGCCTGCAGATGGTGCCGAAAGACATGTATGAGGCGGCGAAGCTCGACGGCATTCATCCCGTGCGCGTGTTCCGCAAGGTCACGCTGCCGCTGATCATGCCGGCGGTGCTGGTGGCGATCGTGTTCCGCGCGCTCGATGCGCTGCGCGTCTTCGACATCGTCTATGTGCTGACGCCCAATAATCCCAACACGGCCACCATGTCGGTGTTCGCGCGCGAGAACCTGTTCGATTTCGACCAGTTCGCCTATGGCTCGGCGGCTTCCACCCTGCTGTTCCTGATCATCGCGCTTCTGACGATCGGCTTCATCCGCGCCACCCGCATGAACCTTGGAGGTGAGCGATGACCATCCCCGCTCCCGTCAAACGCATCGCGTTCTACGCGCTCGTTCTGGTCATTCTCGTCCAGGCCCTGTTCCCGTTTTATTATGCGGTCCTGACATCGCTGGAAAACGGCCAGGCGCTGTTCGAAGTCAACTATCTGCCCAAGGCGGTCACCTTCGACAATTACGAACACATGCTGACCGACGGCGTCTTCGGCCACCAGATATTCAACTCGATCTTCGTCGCCACCGTCGTCGTGATCTTCTCGCTGTTTCTCGGCGTCACGGCGGCCTTCGCGCTGAGCCGCATCCGCTTCAGGGGGC
>NZ_DEPM01000191.1:0-13926 GCF_002358775.1 Martelella sp. UBA3392 | reverse complement strand
GGGCGGAATGGGTGGCATGGGCGGCATGATGTAATCAGGCGAAAGCCTGATTACAGAATAGCACGCCCATCATGCTCAATGGTTTGGCGCGGCAAGCGCGCCAAACTGGCGGCATGATGTAATCAGGCAAAAGCCTGACTGCAGAATAAAGCCCGGTCTCATCCGGAATCTGAAAGGCGGCGCTTTGGTGTCGCCTTTTTTTGTGTTCTATCTGCAACAGGCCCGGTCACTTCTTGATTTCCTGCCGCGTCGTAAGCTTCATCTCGGCGAGCAGGATGGTATTTGCCTTTCATCAACTCCGCTCGCTCAGATGAAAGACCCCGATGAAGCTCCTTCCTTGCACAGTTCTTGCCGCCCTCCTTGTCGCTCCCGCTGCGCGAGCAGCGGATATCTCCATGCCCGCCGCGCCGCCATCGCCGGCGGTTGTTGACTGGTCGGGCTTTTATTTCGGCGCGGAAGGCGGCTATGGCTGGCTGGCCGGGGAAATACCGGAAACCGTCTTTACCGCCGGCAAGACCGAGGCGGCCTCCGGCGGCACGGCGGGCATTTTCGTCGGTTACGACCATCAGCTCGACAACCGCATGGTGATCGGCATCGAAGGCGCCTACAGCTATAACTGGAACGACAATGACTACGTCGTCTCCTCCCCGCTCCCGATCCTGAACGGCCAGAGCGTGACTTTCGGGACCGAGTGGCGGGCAAGCGTGGAGGGACGGCTTGGCTATGCCTGGGGCAAGGCGCTCGTCTATGCCTCGGGCGGCTTCGCCTCGACCCGGCTCGAGGGCAGCTTTTCGCTCACCGGTCAGGGTTATGATGATGTTTTGAACGGCTGGACCGCAGGCCTCGGCGTTGATTACGCCTTCACCGAACATGTCTTCGGGCGACTGAAGGCGAGCTATAGCGATTACGGCAAGACCGATCTCGTCACTCAGGCGACCGGCCTACCGGGCCTTGATGATACGAAACTGTCTCAGGCCAGCATCACCGCCGGCATCGGTTTCAAGTTCTAATAGAACGGAACGCAAAAAGGGCGGCGAACCGCCCTCCGTTTGCTGACATAGCCGTCAGTCTCGGAGTTCGTGATACTCGATCCCCCACAGGGGTCATGCTCGGGCTTGACCCGAGCATCCATACTGCGGATCCGGAGCTCAGAGTTGTACCGTTAATTCTGTGCTGTTCCGCCTGGATCCTCGGGTCAAGCCCGAGGATGACGCAAGATAGGCGACACGGTCCGCCAACAAGCTGAAGGTTGACGGACCGGCCTTCTTCGCGAGGGCGCGAATTCGGCCTTAAACCGCCTCGGCGCTGGCGTTGACGGATTTTTCCGCCAGTTTCGACAGTTCCAGATCGGCCTTGGATTCCTGCTCGAAGGTTTCCTCGAGAAGCTTGACCACATCCTTCTTGCCCAACTGGCGGGCCCAGGCGAGCAGCGTGCCGTAGCGGGCCATTTCGTAGTGCTCTACAGCCTGGGCGGACGAAATCAGACCGGCGTCCAGCGCCGGCGCGCCCTTGAACTCCTCGATGATTTCCTCGCCCTCGGCGATGATGCCCTGGATCGCCTCGCAGGTCTTGCCGCGAGCCGGCTTGCCAAGAATTTCGAAAACCTGCTGCAGGCGTTCCACCTGGCCCTCGGTTTCCTCCTTGTGGTTGCGGAAGGCTTCCGCCAGGTCTTCGGAACGCGCAGCGCGGGCCATTTTCGGCAACGCCTTCAGGATCTGGCGTTCGGCGAAATAGATGTCTTTCAGCGTATCAAGAAACAGGTCGTCGAGCGTTTTCTGCTTTGTCATTGGATTCTCCTCGGTTGGCACCCGTCATTCGGATACCCATCAAACGTCCCGTTCGCCGAAGCGGTTCCATGCCGAATGCAGAACCTCAAATATAAAGGGCGCAGCCTTCGCCGCGCCCGAAATCATAAGCCGTCAGACCGAAACTCAGCCGGCGGCAGGCACCGTGAAGCCCTTCACGCTGGCCGGACGATCGGCGCAGCGTTCAACCCAGGCTGAAACGGCCGGGAAATCGGCAAGCTTCAGTGCATCCTGCGCTTCATAATGGACGGACAGGCCCCGCACCCAGGGAAAGATCGCAATATCGGCAATGCTGTAATCGGAAGGTTCTTCACCCATGATAAACTTGCGATCCCTGAGCCGCCCTTCCAGCACGCCGAGAAGCCTGCGCGATTCATTGGTGTAGCGCTGCACCGGATAGGGGTTGTTCGCGACCTTGTCGGCGGCATGTTTGAAGAAGTGACCAAACTGGCCGAACATCGGGCCGACGCCGCCCATCTGGAACATTACCCACTGGATCACCTCATAGCGGCCAACCGGGTCATTGGGCATCAGGCGACCGGTCTTTTCAGCAAGGTAGATCAGGATCGCGCCCGATTCGAACAGGCCGATCGGCTTTCCTTCCGGTCCTTCGGGATCGATGATCGCGGGAATCTTGTTATTCGGGTTGAGCGACAGAAATTCCGGCGTCATCTGGTCGTCCCTGTCGAACGCCACCCGATGGGCCTCGTAGGGCAGTTCCATCTCTTCCAGCGCAATCGAGACTTTCACGCCGTTGGGCGTCGGCAGGGAGTAAAGCTGGATGAAATCCGGGTTCTCGGCCGGCCAGCGTTGCGTAATGGGAAATTCCGACAGGCGAGACATGGACGCTCCTGCAATATGTTTGACTGAATGTAATGGCGAGATGTGAAGTGGATTGCCAATTCGCAAGACCTCTCATGTCATTTTTATGGCAAAACCGTGTCTCCTCGCCAAAAAGATGACGTTTTTGGTGAATCGTCACTTGTTTGTGCGGTTGCAGCAAATCTTCGACACCGCTGAAAAGACGATATCGAGGAAGTTCACAATGCGCACAGTTTTGCGCCTCTGTTGAACAAAGATCGCACTATGAACTTTTCATCTGGCTGTCGGCGCGCGCTGTCTTTAAAAACGCCCCAATGGAAGGAGATCCAGCACATGGACAAGACAGCGACGTCCCTGAGGGACACCGTCGCCGATATCTTCGACGGCGCGACCGTGATGATCGGCGGCTTCGGCGGTTCCGGCTCGCCGATCGAACTGATCCACGCCCTGATCGACCAGGGCGCGCGCGACCTGACCGTGATCAACAACAATGCCGGCAACGGCCATATCGGCCTGGCCGCGCTGATCGAGCAGGATCGTGTCGCCAAGATCATCTGCTCGTTTCCGCGCTCGTCCAATGCGACGGTGTTCAATGAACGCTATCTCGCCGGCAAGATCGAGCTGGAGATCGTGCCGCAGGGCACGCTTGCCGAGCGCATCCGCGCCGGCGGCGCCGGCATTCCGGCTTTCTACACGCCGACCAGCTACGGCACCGAGCTTGCCGAGGGCAAGCCGGTCGAGGAATTCGAAGGCCGGCATTATGTGCGCGAGCGCTGGCTGAAGGCCGACTTCGCGCTGATCAAGGCCGAGTGCGCGGACCCTCACGGCAACCTCACCTATCGCATGGCCGCGCGCAACTTCTCGCCACTGATGGCGATGGCGGCGGCGAAGACGATCGTGCAGGCCTCCCGCATGGTGCCGCTGGGCGGCATCGACCCGGAACACGTCATCACCCCCGGCATCTTCGTCGATACCGTGGTGGAGGTTCCGCACCCGGTTCAGGAGGAAGTCCTGATGCGCGAGGAGGCGCGTTACCCATGAACGACTTTTCCGACATCAAGCTCTCCAACGCCCAGATCGCCTGGCGCGCCGCGCAGGACATCGAGGACGGCGCCTATGTCAATCTCGGCATCGGCTTTCCCGAAATGGTCGCCAAGTTCCAGCCGGAAGGCAAGCAGGCGATCTTCCATACCGAGAACGGCGTGCTGGATTTCGGCCCCGCCCCGCCCGAAGGCGAAGAGGACTGGGACCTGGTCAATGCCGGCAAGAAAGCGATCACGCTGAAGCCGGGCACATCCTTCTTCCACCATGCCGACAGCTTCTCCATGGTGCGCGGCGGTCATCTCGACGTCGCCATTCTGGGCGCATATGAGGTTGCCGAGAACGGCGATCTCGCCAACTGGTCGACCGGCAAGGGCGGCATTCCCGCCGTCGGCGGCGCGATGGATCTGGTCCACGGCGCGGGCCGCGTCGCGGTGCTGACCGAGCACACCACCAAGAAGGGCCAGCCCAAACTGGTCGAACGCTGCTCGCTGCCGCTGACCGGCGTCGGCTGCGTGACCCGCGTCTACACCTCGCTCGCCGTAATCGATATCGCCGGCGGCCGCTTCATCCTGCGGGAGAAACTGCCGGGGCTGTCGGTTGAAGATCTGCAGTCGGTCACCGGCGGCACGCTACATATCGAGGGCGACGTGAAAGACCTGAAGGCACCGGAGGTTTGACCATGAATGACGTTTATATCTGCGACTATATCCGCACCCCGATCGGCCGCTATGGCGGCGCGCTCTCTTCCGTGCGCACCGACGATCTCGGCGCGATCCCGCTCAAGGCCCTGATGGCGCGCAATGCGGGCGTCGACTGGGAAGCCATTGACGATGTGATCTATGGCTGCGCCAACCAGGCGGGCGAGGACAACCGCAATGTCGCGCGCATGGCGCTGCTGCTGGCCGGCCTGCCGGAGAGTGTTTCCGGCACCACGATGAACCGGCTGTGCGGTTCGGGCATGGATGCGGTGATCACCGCGGCCCGCGCGATCAAGGCCGGCGAGGCGGAACTGATGGTGGCAGGCGGCGTCGAATCGATGTCGCGCGCGCCCTTCGTCATGGGCAAGGCCGAAACCGCCTTCAGCCGCTCGGCCGAAATCTTCGACACCACCATCGGCTGGCGGTTCGTCAACCCGCTGATGAAGGCGCAGTACGGTGTGGATTCGATGCCCGAGACCGGCGAGAACGTGGCCGAGGATTTCTCGGTCAGCCGCGAGGATCAGGACAGGTTCGCGCTCGCCTCGCAGCAGAAGGCCGGTCGGGCGATGGCCTCCGGCCGGCTGGCGCGGGAGATCACCCCGGTCTCGATCCCGCGCCGCAAGGGCGATCCGGTGATCGTCGACACCGACGAGCATCCCCGACCCGACACCACACTGGAAGCGCTGGCGAAGCTCAAAACCCCGTTCCGCGAAAACGGCACGGTCACCGCCGGCAATGCCTCCGGCGTCAATGACGGCGCGGCGGCCCTGATCGTGGCAAGCGCGGAGGCGGCAAAAAAGCACGGCCTCACGCCGATCGCCCGCGTGCTTGGCGGCGCGACCGCCGGCGTTGCGCCCCGGATCATGGGCTTCGGGCCGGCCATCGCCTCGAAGAAGCTGCTGGCCCGCCTCGGCCTTTCGACGGACGACCTCGCCGTGATCGAGCTCAACGAGGCCTTCGCCTCGCAGGGCCTCGCCACGCTGCGCGACCTGAACATCGCCGATGACGACCCGCGCGTGAACCCGAATGGCGGCGCGATCGCGCTCGGCCATCCCCTTGGCATGTCGGGCGCGCGCATCACCGGTTCGGCGATGCTCGATCTGAAGCCCGGCGAGAAATCGCTGTCGACCATGTGCATCGGCGTCGGCCAGGGCATCGCGATCGCGCTGGAACGTGTCTGACGACGGATTGGCGGCGCTCGGACGCCGCCCTGCCGCCATTGCAGCCCGGCGGAACCTGTGCACAATGTGACCATTGTTCACGATGAGACCACTGATGCTCAAGTCAACGGATCATATAGCCTCCTTCGCCAAGGGATTGCGCGTCATCACCTGCTTCGGCGCGTCAACGCCCAGGCTTTCGATCGCGGAGGTGGCGGCGGCCACCGGCTATGACCGCGCCACCGCGCGACGCTGCCTGCTGACGCTCCATGCAGAGGGTTATGCCAGCTATGACGGCAAGTATTTCGCGCTGACGCCCCAGGCCCTCAGGCTCGGCATGAGCGCGCTCAACGCGCTGCCGCTGCCGCAACGGGTCCAGCCCTGGCTCGATCAGGTTTCAGAGCAGATCGGCCAGTCCTGCTCGGTGGCGATCCTCGATGAAACCGAGATCGTCTACATCGCCCGCGCCGCCCAGCGGCGGGTCATGTCGATCGGGCTGATGCCGGGCTCGCGCCTGCCCGCCCATGCCACATCCATGGGCCGCGTGCTGCTTGCCTCGCTCCCCGAAGCCGAGGCCCGCGCCCTGATCGCCCGCGCTGACCTGACCCCGCGCACGCCGAAAAGCCTGACCGATCCCGACGAGATCATGGACAGCGTCAGAGCGGCGCACCGCAACGGCTACTGCCTGATCGACGAGGAGGTGGAAACCGGCCTGCGCGCCATCGCCGTACCCGTCCTCGACGGACGCGGGCGCACGGTGGCAGCCCTCAATACCGGCATGGCCGTTACCCGGGCGCCCGCAGAAAGCCTGATCGAAACCTACCTGCCGGCGCTTTTGAAAGTGCAGCAGAACCTCAAGCGGATCGTTTAAATCACCAGCTCGCGAGCATCTGGCCGGGCTTGGAACGCGCCAGGCGCTGGTGGGCTCTTTCCGGCTCCATTTCGGGCATCATTTCCGCCTGGCTGATATTGTCGAGCGAGGCGATGATGTGGTTGGAGAGCGCCGTTGTGAGCGACGCCGGCGCGCCCGGCCGCTTCATCAGGCCGATCTGGACCGGCTCCAGCGTGGGAAAGCCATCCGCCGGCGTCAACACCCGCATGCCGTTCCGGACCGCCGATTCGGGCAGGACCGAGACCGCCATGCCGGCCAGAACCGCCGAGGCAAGCACGGTCGCCGACCAGCTTGTGAACAGGATGCGATACTCGCGCCCCACCCCATCCAGCGCCTTCACCGCCAGATCGCGCCAGCAGCAATCGCGGCGCCCGACGGCGAGCGGCACCGGCCGGTCCACCGGCAAGGGGTGGTTGGCGGAGGCAACCCAGCACAGCGCCTCGGTGCGAACCACTTCCGACTGGCGGGTGCGCGCATTATGGGTGACCAGCGCCAGATCCAGCTCTCCCTGCTTCAGCCGCTCGGCCAGATCGACGGAGTCCTCGCAAACGATATAGAGTTCGACATTGGGATGGCTTCTGGCGAACCGGTTGATGATATCCGGCATATAGCGATCGGCGTAATCGTCCGGCGTGCCGATCCTGAGCGAGCCCTGAAGCCGGTTCTCGTCAAAGGCGGTGATCGCTTCGTTGTTGAGACGGATGATCCGGCGGGCGTAGTTCAGAAGCTTGTCGCCCTCGTCCGTCAGCCTCACCCCGCGCCCATCCTTGGTGAAGAGCTGCTTGCCGATCCGCTCCTCCAGTCGGCGCATCTGCATCGAGACGGCCGATTGCGTCTTGAAGACGTGTTCGGCCGCCCGCGTGAATGATCCGTAATCGACGATCGCGACGAAGGTCTGGAGTTGATCGATATCCAGTGGCGCTACCATATTCACACCCATCAAGTTCTATGATGAGTGATATTAGAAACATTCGTTGGACTGATCAATAAGAAATCGTCACCTTGGAAAACGAAGAAGCGAGCAGCCGCTCAGCACCACCGGCAAGAAACGGGTGGCTGTCCGGGCGATAATACAGTTTGTTCGCTTTGAAAGGAAGCCATGAGGTTTCCGCCCGCAAGCCGTGCAAAGCCGAAAAGGTTCGGCGCACACCAAGGAGGCGACAATGTCGTTGATTGAAAGGACATCCGCGAGCCGGATGAGCATCGGACATTCACTCTGGACTGGCATCAGCGCGTTCATGCGTGCTGCGCGGCGCTTTACGAAAAACCGACTGGCCCTGCAGCGCATGGCCGAGATGGATGATGCGCTACTGAAAGATATCGGGCTATCGCGCCACGAAATCCATCGCGCCCATATGGCCCCGCTCTCCGAGGACCCGATGGCCGAGCTGCGCAAGGCAGCCGCCAACCGCGCCGCGCGCATGTATGTGTGAACGCATTCCGGCCACCTTCCAAGGCCACAAGATCACGCTCCGCTGCCTTGGCGGCGGAGCCTTGCCGCCCCTGGTGGCGGCACACCGGATTGGCGTCATTTGAAGGCCGTACGTCCCAACCACGGTCCGAGAAGGCGTCATTTTCCCCGCAGGGTGGTTCAGCCTTCACTCTGCATTTTGCCCGGAAGCACTTGTGTTTCCGGGCTTTTTTGTGCGGTTTGGGCTTCAATCGGGTTGCCAGAGTTCGATTGGATTGCCTTCGGGATCATGGATCCTGGCAAAGCGGCCGACGCCCGGCATGTCCCAGTCGGGATTTGTGACGACGTCGATGCCGGCGGCGGTCAGGCGCGCCGAAAGGGCGTCGAGATCATCCACCCGGAAGTTGAGCATGAAATCCCGGTCTTCGGGAAAGTAGTCGCTGGTCGCCGGAAACGGCGCAAAGACCAGGGGGCCGGCAGCGGTTTGCCAGGGGCCGCCGGTCCCGGAGCCAACGCCCAGATGTTCAGCGTACCACGCGCCGAGCATCTCCGGGTCATGCGCGCGAAAGAAAAAACCGCCAATGCCGGTAACGCCCATTCGAACCTCCACATCGCAGCCGTAGAATACCGGCGCGCGCGAAAGCCGTCCATGCCTGAAAATTCAGTACTGGAATTCTTCGAACAGCGGATCGACGGAGCCCTTCCAGCGACCGTGATAGAGTGCCAGCAGGTCTTCGGCGAAGGTGGTCTTCTTGGCGATGATTTCATCGAGCGGATTGAGGAACACGCTTTCGTCCTGACCGTCGCCGTTGAGGTTGCCGCGCGATTTCAGGCCGGCGCGGGCGATACCGACAACCTCGCGGGCGATATCCACCAGCGGACGACCGCCGATTTCGGCCTTCAGCGCCAGGCGCGGCACCTCGTCGCGCAGGCGGTGGATGTCCGCCACCTGCCAGTCGGCCGTCAGTTGGTCGGCGGCATCCATCGCACCGTGATCATAGAGCAGGCCGACCCAGAAGGATGGCAGCGCGCAGATGCGCCGCCATGTGCCGCCGTCAGCGCCGCGCATTTCCAGAAAGCGCTTCAGCCGCACATCCGGAAACAGCGTCGAGATATGGTTGGTCCAGTCGCCCATGGTCGGCTGCCATTCATCGATTTCGTCCTTCAACGCGCCATTCATGAACTGGCGGAAGGTGATACTCGTGCAATCGCGGTAACGACCGTCGCGGATGATGAAATACATCGGCACGTCAAGCGCCCAGTCGACATAGCGCTCGAAGGTGAAGTCGTCGCGGAACGCGAAATCGAGCAGGCCGGCGCGGTTATTGTCGGTGTCGCGCCAGATATCGCCGCGCCATGACAGCAGGCCGTTCGGCTTGCCCTCGGTGAACGGCGACGAGGCGAACAGCGCGGTTGCAAGCGGCTGCAGCTTCTGCGACAGCGCCATCTTGCGGCGCATGTCGGCCTCGGAGGAGAAATCGACATTCACCTGGATGGTGCAGGTGCGATACATCATGTCGAGACCCTGGCTGCCGACCTTGGGCATGTAGCGGGTCATGATCTCGTAGCGCGATTTGGGCATGCGCGGCGTTTCCGCGAGCGTCCATTTCGGGCTGCCGCCAATGCCGAGAAAGCCGATGCCCATCGGCTCGGCGACGCCGCGCAGCACGGCCAGATGCCGGTTCGATTCGCGACAGGTCTCGTGAAGGGTCTTGAGGGCCGCGCCGGAAAGCTCGAACTGCCCGCCCGGCTCCAGCGAGATCGCGCCCATGCCATGGGGCTCGGCTAGGCCGATGATATTGTCGCCATCCATGATGGCGTCCCAGCCGAGCTTGTCCTTCATGCCCTTCAGGATCGCCGAGATGGAGCGCTCGCCCTCATAGGGAACGGGGGTATTGTCGCCCTTGAAGAACGGAAACTTCTCGTGCTCCGTGCCGATCCGGAATTCGGACTCAGGCTTGCGCCCGGCTTCCAGATAGGCGACCAGTTCCGCCTTGCCGGTAATCGGCGTCCCGTCGGATGTGTCACGGGCCATGCAAGCTTCCTCGTTCTCAACACAAACAGATAGAGCGGTTTCGCATTTCAGTAAATGGAGCAACCGCCCTCGTCGTCAGGGCCTGAGCCCGCGCAATCCGCTCTTGAACCGGATCGCCGGGGCAATCAAGTCAATTTCTTTGATTGATGATGAAACGCGCGAAAACCGCATCAGGTCCGCGATCGGACCGGCGTCAGCGCCAGTCGCCGATCGTCGCCTGAATGACGGCAAGGGCGGCTACCGCCGCGGTATCCGCGCGCAGGATCCGCGGCCCGAGCGGAATGGCCGTGACGAAGGACAGGCCACGCAAAAGTGAACGCTCCTCGTCCGAAAACCCGCCTTCCGGGCCAACGATCAGCGCCAGCCGCGCGGCCTCCACCGTCTCAAGCGCTGCAAGCGGGTTCTGGGTTTCCGCCCCCTCATCGCAGAAGATCAGGTGCCGACCGGGCTCCCAGTTTTCGAGAAGGTCTTCAAGCTTGGCGGGTTCACGCAGTTCCGGCACGCTCAGCACGCCGCATTGCTCCGCCGCCTCGATGATGTTGGCGGCAAGACGCTCGGGCTTGGCGGGCTTGCCCTGGACATGGCGGGTCATCACCGGCTGGATGATGCCGGCGCCCATCTCGACCGCCTTCTGCACCATATAGTCCATCCGCCCGGTCTTGAGCGGCGCGAACAGGTAATGGAGGTCGGCGGCAGCCGGCTGGGGGCGGGTCTGTTCAACGGCCGTAAGCGTGATTTTCTTGCGCGTCGGAAAGGTAAGCCGCATCAGCCATTCGCCATCCCTGCCATTGAAGGCCAAGAGTTCGGTCCCCTCCGTAGCGCGCAGGACGTGGGCCAGGTAGTGAAACTGATTCTTGTCTGCTTCGATCTCCACTCCGAGGCCGAGATCGGCTTCGACAAACAGCCGTTGCAGGCGGTAATTTGCACGCATGGCAGGCTCGCATGGGGATGACGCCTCGCTTGCGGCGAGGCGTTGATAATCGGCTAGCGCGTTTCTTGCACAGGCAGGGGAAGGAACGCAACTAGCCGCCCAGGCGACCGGCGAAATCGATCAGCAGCGATTTCAACTCGCTCTCGTCCACCATTTCGGCGGCCTCTTCGGGGCTTGCCCATTTGCGCACGCGTTCATCGCGCTCCGGAAACCGGGCCTTCGCCTTGCGCACCCGCAGCGGAAAAATCTCGACCACGCAGGTGACGGATGTGCCGTCATCGAGACGCTTGAGATAGCGGAAATTGCCGACCGGCGTGTCGGAAACCTTGCCCTTGATGCCGGCTTCCTCGAAAGCCTCCTGCTCGGCCACCTCGTGCGGCGCCTTGTTGGCCATCGGCCAGCCCTTCGGCGTCACCCAGCGGCCGGTGTCGCGGCTGGTGATCAGCAGAACCTCGATGGTCTTCTTTTTCTTGGTTTTGGCCAGCCGGTAGCACAGCGCAGCATATTGCTGGCGGGCTTCATCGATTTCATCTGCCAAGTTTTCACTTGATGGCATGACGTTCCTTCCGGCGAATCAGGACCAATACGATCGGGATCGTATGTCTTAACACACGATTGCAGACCGTTTCTTACGGATGCGTGAAGCTTTTGTGAATTTTGATTGCACACGCGCGCAACCAATAGAATCGTCCTCCGCATGACATCTGTCAAGTCCGATAGCCCTCTCCGGAACTTTAGCGCCGCCGCCGCCGTTGACATGTCGAAATGCCGGATCGGCCAATATTGAGAGGACACGTCATGCTCGAATGGATTCTGATACTGTTGATCATCGCGGCTGTTGCCAGCCTGCTGGGTTTTCGCGGCGTTGCGGGCCTTTCCGCAGGCATTGCCCGCATTCTGATCTTCATCGTACTCGTGGTCATTCTGATCTCGCTGATCACCGGCGTCCTGATCATCGCCTGACCGATTGTCACAGCACGGCCTTGTCCCAATAGGGGGACGGGCCGTAGAGCCCGGCCATGAAGTCGATGAACAGCCGCACCTTGGCCGGCAGAAAATTTCTAGAGGCGTAAACCGCGAAAAGCCCGACATTGTCCGGGCTTTTATACTCCGGCAGCACATGGACGAGTTCGCCCGCCGCCAGTTCCGGCCCGATATCCCAGGTCGACCTCAGCGCGATGCCCATGCCGGCGAGCACCGCCTCGCGGATAACCTCGCTGGAATTGGTCACCAGCCGGCCGACCGGGCGGAACGACACCGGCCCCTCCGGACCTTCCAGCCGCCAGTATTCGCCGTTATGCGCCGGCAGGCAGACGTGCTGCTCCAGCGCTTCCAGGCTTGAAGGCGTACCGAAGCGCTCGACATACTGGCGCGAGGCGCAGAGCATGCGGCGGACCGGTGCGAGCTTGCGGGCAACCAGCGTGGAATCCGAAAGCTCGCCGATCCTCACCGCAAGGTCAAAACCATCCGCGACGATATCGACGAAGGCATCGCTGAGGATGAGCTCGATTTCCAATCCTTCATGAGTGTTCATGAAGGTGGCCAGGTGCGGCGCGATGTGCATCCGCCCGAACGAGGTCGGCGCCGAAATTCTGAGCCTGCCGCGAACCGTCGACGCATGGCCTTCGACAAAGGCCTCGGCCTCCTCGATCCCGGCGAGCACCGGCAGCAGGCGCTCGTAGAACCCGCGTCCGGTCTCCGTCAGGGTGATCATCCGCGTCGTGCGCTGCAGAAGGCGCACCCCGAGTTGCTCCTCGAGGCGGCGAATGCTTTTTGACACAACGGCCGGCGAAAGCCTCAGCGTCCTGCCCGCGTCACTCATGCTGCCGGTCGCGGCGACCTCCGCGAACACTTCCAGATCCTGCAGATTTTTCATAATCACCGCGATTGTTGCCGTTGTGGAACAAGTATTAGCATTTGTCTCGCAGTGAGGCCAATGTTAGAGAATGAGTTGCAGCCTTGATGCTGCGACTATCCCGTTTTGCGTGGCGTCCGGAAGCAAGCCCGGGCGCGATCTGGAGGTCCGCTTTGACAGGCACAATCGCGTTTCGCGAACCCGATGCCGGCATTCTGGCGCGGCGCGAAACCATCATTGACGAACTGCAGGCGCTGCTGCCTGAAGACGCGCTGGTGCACGAGGCGCGCGAACTGGTGCCGTTCGAGACCGATGCGTTTCTCGCCTATCATCGGGTACCGCTGGCGGTCTGCCTGCCGGAGACCACCGAGGATGTCGCCAGGGTGCTCGGCTACTGCCATGAGAACGGCATTCCCGTGGTGCCGCGCGGGGCCGGAACCTCGCTTGCCGGCGGCGCGATCGGCCAGGAGGATGCGATCATTCTCGGCCTGTCGCGGATGAACCGGATTCTCGACATCGACCTGCCGAACCGGGCAGCGGTGGTGCAGGCCGGCGTCACCAATATCGCGATCTCGGAAGCCGTCGCGCCGGAGGGCTTTTTCTACGCGCCGGACCCGAGTTCCCAGCTTGCCTGTACGATCGGCGGCAATATCGGCATGAATTCCGGCGGCGCGCATTGTCTGAAATACGGCGTCACCACCAACAACCTGCTCGGCGTCAAACTGGTGCTGGTCGACGGCACGGTCATCGACCTCGGCGGCAAGATGCTGGATTCGGGCAGCCTCGATCTCTTGGCGCTGGTGTGCGGCTCGGAGGGCCAGCTCGGCATCATCACCGAGGCGACCGTGCGGCTGCTGGCCAAGCCCGAGGGGGCGCGGCCGGTCCTGTTCGGCTTCCCCTCCTCCGAAAGCGCCGGCGCCTGCGTGACCGACATCATCGCCGCCGGCATCATTCCGGTCGCGATCGAATTCATGGACAAGCCGGCGATCGAAATCTGCGAGGCCTTTGCCCATGCCGGCTATCCACTGGATGCCGCCGCCCTTCTGATCATCGAGGTCGAGGGTTCCGAGGAAGAGATGGAGGCGATGCTCGGCCGGATCGTGACAATCGCCGAGACCCATGGCGTGATGGCCGTGCGCCGCAGCCAGTCGGCCACCGAGGCCGCGCTGATCTGGAAGGGCCGCAAATCCGCCTTCGGCGCGACCGGGCGGATCGCCGACTATATCTGCATGGACGGCACCGTGCCGCTCAGCCAGCTTTCCTACGTGCTGCA
>NZ_DEPM01000106.1:0-14709 GCF_002358775.1 Martelella sp. UBA3392 | reverse complement strand
CCCCAGCTTTTGGTGATCATCGCCCCGAGCGCCGCCGTCACCACCGTGCTCATGGCCGCGCCGATGACGACATAGAACCAGAGCTGCGGCGAGACGCTGATGAAGGTTGGCAGCGCGACGCCCACGAGAATGCCGTTGAAGCCGAACAGGCCGGAGGTGATCGAGTCCTCATCGCAATCGAGAAGCCGGGCAGTGAGCGTGGCGACGATGAGACCAACAAGCGCGCCGATCGTGGTCGACCAGTTGCCCCCGGCATAGCTCGCATAGGCGATCGCGACGATGAACAGCGCGCCG
Source organism: Martelella sp. UBA3392 (assembly GCF_002358775.1). NCBI lineage: Bacteria > Pseudomonadati > Pseudomonadota > Alphaproteobacteria > Hyphomicrobiales > Aurantimonadaceae > Martelella > Martelella sp. UBA3392. Next base: position 14,415 of record NZ_DEPM01000106.1, on the reverse strand, counting down.
GTGAGCGCGTTCTCCATGAAGAACACCTGCCCCGCGCCGCGCAGGCATTGGGTTCCAAAATCTTTCCGCTTCTCCGTCATATCCGCACCCCCTTCTTGGCCCTTGATCAACGCCAGAGAAATTCCTCCGGCAGCGTTTTGCCGCGGGCTTCTTCCCTGACGACCTTCCAGAAATTCCTGACCTCCGCGCGCACGTCGTAGCTTTCGATCCCGACCACGCGCAGCATCAACCCGGCGCCGTTCGGAAGCGTCGAGAAACCGGAAATCGCGCGCGGCCGTTCGTCGCCGAAACTGACGTTCACCCGCTCCCGGATTCGCTCGGCAACAGCCGGCGGCGTGATGCACAGAATGTTGGCAAAGGCATCATAACCGCCCATCACCGCGGCAAAATCGATGGTCTCGTTACCCTTCTCGATCAGCACCTTCTCGGTGAACAGCTTGCGTCCGTCGGGCCGACGGGCATTGACGGTCATCGACAGGAGATCGAAGCCGAAACGCTCGCTTTCATGGTGATGCTTGCGGCCGGTCATCATCATCTCGCCATAGAGCAGCGTCGCGTCCTCATGGACCACGAGATCGGTGTCGTTGATGAAGCGCGAGTCCCGATAGGGAATGGTGAAGTCCGGCAGGAATTCGAGATAGGCGTCCTTTGCGAGCATCACCGTCTGGTGCTGCGAGGCGTAGTTGGCGTCCATCTGGTGGATGCGGTTCGCGCCCTGGGAGGTCACCTGGGCAGAGGCCCCCTCGCCCACCGAAATATCGATCGTGTAGCGATCGCCCTGCAATATGCCGCCGCCGATCGAGATGATCGAGCAGATCGGCAGTTCCGGCATTGCCTCGTCCCAGTAGAGCGCCTGCTGCACCAGAAGCGGCGTGACCCGGTAGAGATCGGACAGCACGGAGCGACCGCCCCGCATCGAGAAGCCGAGACGTAACGCCCCGATCTTTCCCGGTCCGGCCGCGCGCATCTGCTGAGGCTCGGTCCTGAAACCGTTCAGTTCCCGGTATTCGTCGATCCGGCGCAGACGTTCATGCAGGCTCATCAGATCACTCGGCGGCTTGGCCGGAGGCGGGCGTCACGTCGAACAGCGCCATATCCATGATCAGCTTCATCAGTTCGTCCACGCCCTCGCCGGTCTTGCAATTGGTGAACACGAACGGCTTCTTGCCGCGCATCAGCTTGGAATCGCGGTCCATGACGCCGAGATCGGCGCCGACATAAGGGGCGAGATCGGTCTTGTTGATCACGAGAATATCCGACTGGCAGACGCCGGCGCCGTTCTTGCGCGGGATCTTGTCGCCGGCGGCGACGTCGATGACATAGATGTAGAAATCGGCGAGCGCCGGGCTGAAGGTTAGCGTCAGGTTGTCGCCGCCCGATTCGATCAGGATGACGTCGCTGTCGGGATATTTCTCCTCCATCTCCTCGACCGCGGCGATGTTCATCGACGGATCCTCGCGCACCGCGGTATGCGGGCAGGCGCCGGTTTCCACGCCGACGATCTTTTCCTCGACCAGCACGCCCTTCAGCGTGCGCCGCACCTGCTTGGCGTCCTCGGTGGTGACGACGTCATTGGTGATGATCAGCGGCTTGACGCCAAGCTCGATCAGACGCGGGGTGATGGTTTCGATCACGGCCGTCTTGCCCGATCCGACCGGGCCACCGATGCCGATACGCGTGATTTTCTTCATTGTGCCAATCCTTTTTTCCGCCGGCCTTGTTTCGCCGGTCAGTTCATGAACAGCCGGACATGTGTTTTCGTGTGATGGGCGACGAGGACATCGAAGACCGGGGCAAAGCCGGACATTTCGTCGAGGTCCAGCCCGTGGACGCGCGCGTAATCGGCCTCGACGCGGCCCTGCACGGCAAACAGGATGCGCTGGGTATCCAAATGATCGATCCGCATCAGCCGTACCGCAGCACTCATGATCATGGCCGCCACGCCGTACTGATGGACCACGAAGGCCTGCCTCTCATCGGCGCCCATATGCGCCAGCGCCACCGCCTGGCCGACCGGAAAGCAGCCGGGCGTCGCACCGGCCTTGATATCGGCAAGCCAGCGTTCGAGAACGGGAAACGCGCTGATCTTCAGGGAAAGCTCCGCGAATTTCCGGCCCATGCGGGCGAGCATCATCTGCTGCTCTTCTCCCACGCGTCGGTTCCACAATTCACGGTCCGCCTCGAGCACGGCGTCATAGGCGCCGCGCCGCGCCGCACGATGGGTATGCAGAAAGGCGATGCCGTCCATGCCCGAGGCCTGTCGCACCACCGTCTCGACGAAGCGCTCCAGACTTTCCGCATCGGCGACGACCCCGGTCTGGATCGCCGATTCCAGCCCATTGGAAAAGGCGAACGCGCCAACGGGCAACGTCGAATCGGAAAACTGCAGAAGACGCGCAAGCAGGATCATGTCGTCTGCCGAGCGTGTCCTGCTGCTGTTCTCATCTGCCATGCCCCTGCCTCGCGATCAGTGATGGTGATGATGGTCGCCATGGCCGTGACCATGGTCATGATGATGATGCGGCGTCGCGTCGGCCCCGGCGAACAGCATGCGCACCTCGCGCGCATCGAGCTTGGCGGCGATTTCCTCGCCCGGCGCGAAGTGGCTCTTCACGCCCTCGAAGGCATGGGTCTTCATCACCGAGGCCATGACCTTCTGGTCGACGGAGAGCGGCACATAGACGGTGCTGCCCTTGATGACTGCCGGCCAGTGCTGGTTGCCGAGCCCGTGGCCCAGCTCGAAGCAGATCCGCAGGATTTCCTGCGGCGCCAGCGTTTCGAGCCCTTCGAGCTCGATCACCATGACCTCCTTCAGCGCGATGCGGGCAGCGATGATGGTGTTGCTGGCCTCGTCGTAATAAAGGACGTCGTCATTGTGGAGATGTTCCGAGCGCGGCAGCGAGATCGCGAGTTCGGTTCCGCCCTCGCTCGCCTTGCGCAGGCGGTTTTTCGGCGCTTCCCACTGTTCGAGCGCGAGGTAATCGACCGTCGCCTCGTGGGAGCGTTTGTGCCAGTCGGCATCCTTCAGGTTGCCAAGGATTTTTTCGACAAGAATCATGGTGTTCGCCGCATTCTGTGCGCCTTGAAAGAAGAGCCGAAATGCACCGGAGCCTGTCTGGCCCGCGATGCCGCCTTCCGGCTGAACGTCCCCGGCGTCGTTGTTGTTGGACGGGCCGGGCGAAGGTTTGCTTCGCCCGGCATCGCAATCAGCTGAAGAAGTGAAGCTGGTTCAGCGGGATCGTGGTCGCCGGCTCGACGGTCGCGTGCTTGCCGTTGACGGTCACCGCGAAGGTCTCCGGGTTGACCTCGATCTCCGGCAGGGCGCTGTTGCGCACCATCGAGCTCTTGCTGATCGTGCGCGTGCCATAGACCGGCACCACATGCGACTGGAGCTGGTAGCGGTCGACAATGCCGTCCTCATAGCCCGCCAGCGATGTGAAGGTCACGCGCGTCTTCGGCAGCGCCGAGCCGTAGGCGCCGAACATCGGACGGTAGAGAACCGGCTGCGGCGTCGGCAGCGAGGCGTTCGGATCGCCCATCAGCGCCCAGGAAATGAGGCCGCCCTTGATCACCATTTTCGGCTTGGCGCCGAAGAAGGCCGGCTCCCAGAGCACGAGGTCGGCCATCTTGCCGACTTCGACCGAGCCGATCACATGGCTGACGCCCTGGGCGATCGCCGGATTGATCGTGACCTTGGCGACGAAGCGCAAAACGCGCTCGTTGTCATTGCCCGACGTATCGCCATCATAGGCGCCCATCCGGTCCTTCATCAGATGCGCGGTCTGGATCGTGCGCGCCCAGTTCTCGCCGACGCGGCCCATGGCCTGGCTGTCACTGGAAAGGATCGAGATCGCGCCGAGATCGTGCAGCACGTTTTCAGCGGCGATGGTTTCCGGGCGGACGCGGCTTTCGGCGAAAGCGACGTCGGTCGGTATCTTGGGGCTGAGATTGTGGCAGATCATCGTCATGTCGAACAATTCGGCCTGCGAATTGATGCCGTAGGGCAGCGTCGGATTGGTCGAGCTCGGAATGACGTTGGACTGGCCGGCAACGCGGATGATGTCCGGCGCGTGACCGCCGCCCGCACCTTCCGTATGGTAGGTGTGGATGGTGCGGCCCTCGAAGGCGGCGATCGTGTTTTCGACGAAGCCGGCCTCGTTCAGCGTATCGGTGTGGATGCAGACCTGGACGTCGAACTCATCGGCGACGCGCAGCGAGGTGCGGATCGCTTCCGGCGTGCTGCCCCAGTCCTCGTGGATCTTCAGGCCCATGACGCCGGCGCGCAGTTGCTCCTCGATCGGCAGCCGCGCGGAGACATTGCCCTTGCCCAGCACGCCGGCATTGACCGGCCAGCCGTCGAAGGAGCGCAGCATCATCTCGACATTCCAGGTGCCGGGGGTGATGGTGGTGCCGTTGGTGCCGTCGGTCGGGCCGATGCCGCCGCCGAACAGCGTGGTGACGCCGTTGGAAAGCGCGGCTTCCGCCTGCTGGGGCGAGATGAAGTGGACGTGGGCATCGATACCGCCCGCCGTCAGGATCAGGTGCTCGCCGGAAATCGCGTCGGTGCCCGGTCCGAGCGCCAGCCCCGGCGTAACGCCCGACATGGTGGACGGGTTGCCGGCCTTGCCGATCGCGCAGATATTGCCGTTCTTGACGCCGACATCGGCCTTGATGACGCCCTGCACGGGGTCGAGGATGGTGACATTGGTGATCACGAGGTCCGGGGCGCCGGCGGCATTGGTGAGTTCGTTGTCGTAGCCCATGCCATCGCGCAACGTCTTGCCGCCGCCATAGACGGCTTCCTCGCCATAGACCCGGAGGTCCTTTTCGATCTCGATGTAGAGATCGGTATCGCCGAGGCGGATCTTGTCGCCGGTCGTCGGACCGTAGAGGTCGGAATACTGCTGTCTTGAAATCTTGGCCATTTCAGAAATCCTGTCGAATGAGGTTGTGCCGGGCGGTCACTTGGACGACTTGAAGCCGTAGCGTTCCGCGCGCTCCATCGCGTCGACCAGCCGCGGACGGCTGTCGTTGTAGCTCTCGTCGCCGACCCAGCCGTTGACGAGGCCGTTGAAGCCGAGCACCCGCTGCTTGCCCTGATAGGGAACAAGGGTGACCTCTTTCTCATCGCCCGGCTCGAAACGCAGGGCGGTGGTTGCAGGAATGTTCAGGCGCTTGCCGAACGCCTGTTCGCGGTCGAATTCCAGCGCGGCATTGACCTCGAAGAAGTGAAAATGCGAGCCGATCTGGATCGGCCTGTCGCCGGTGTTGCGCACCTTGAGCGTGGTCGTCGGATAGCCGGCATTGATCTCGATGTCGCCCTTGCCGAGGACCAGCCCGCCGACCGGGGTTTTCTTTTCATTCGCCATATTCAAGCCCTCACTGGATCGGATCGTGGATGGTGACGAGACGGCTGCCATCGGTGAAGACGGCCTCCACCTGCACGTAAGGGATCATGTCGACGACCCCCTCCATCACATCGTCGCGCGTGATTTCCTTGCGCGCGATTTCCATGACCTCCTCAACGGTCTTGCCGGCGCGCGCGCCGTTCAGCGCGGCCACGGAAATGAGCGAGACGGTTTCGGGATGGTTGAGCTTCAGGCCCTGATCCTTGCGCTGCTGCGCGACCTGCGCGAGCGTGTAGATCATCAGCTTGTCGATCTCTCGAGGCGTGAAATGCATATAGGTCTCCCCTGTCATAAAGGCTGGATGCGCACCAGCGTGATCTTCAGAAAAACGTCTTTGCCGACGATACCCGCCAAGGTAAATAACTGAAAAGTATCGACTTTATATCTTCCGCCCGGTTCCGGAGACGTTTCCAGAGTCCAGAAGCCGAGGAGGAGCCGCTTCGATCTGAAGTCCCGCTTTGTGAGAAGAAGGATATGAGTAAGATATTGCGCGATAAACTGTCAGGATTGACAGTTGTAAGGTCTTGAGAACGGAGGCATGCTTGATAATCTGTGGCCGGTATGTCGCTTTGCGAACGCGCCCGACGCGACCTCCACGGGCGACGCGGCCTGCGACCGCCAACCAAGTTTTCCACGCGTTAAAGCAGGTTCTCGACTGGAAATGCGCTTGATCGATTTTGGCGGAAAAGGTCGAAGCGCAGCCATAATGGCGCTGGCCATTATCGCGCCTTGGGTTGCGGGCATGGCCGCGGGCGAAACCGCGCACGGCATGGTTGCCTCTTTCGGGGCCTATCTGCTGGGCGTCTCGTTTCCCCGCCTTCCGCCCTCCGGCCGCGTTCCGCTGTTGCTCGTCTCCGCCATCGCCATCAGCCTCTTCGCAACACTGGGCGCGTCCGTTTCGCTGGGATCCGGCCTGTTTTTCGCCGGCGCGGTGATCGCGGCGCTGGCGCAATGCCTCGGCGAATTGAAAGGCGGTTATCTTCGCCTGCCGATCGCCCTTGGCGCGCTTGCCTATTTTCTCTCGGTCGGTCAGGTGCCGGCCGCAGGGATTCCCGCCTATGGCCTGAGCTTTCTCGCCGGAACGCTCTGGGCAGGCATTTTCGTCAGCCTCGCCATTCCCTTGGCCGTCTCCCCGCCCGAAAGCGGAAGGATCGCCCTTGCGACGGATCCCGGCCAGCGGCGGTTTGCCGCCGGCATGGTCGGCGTTGCGCTTGCGGGAAGCGGTATCGCCTGCTTCCTGCCCGGCTCCCATCCGTGCTGGCTTCCGGCGGCCGGCCTCAGGGTGATGAAGCCGACGCGGCAGCAGACGCTCTACCGGATGAAGGCACGAGGCCTCGGCACCACGCTCGGCGCGGCAGCCGGCGGGCTGATCCTCGGCCTGTCTCCCATCCCGTGGCTCCATGCCGCGCTTGTGGGCGGGCTCGTTTTCACGATGCTGATGATCGGCGCCAAGAAATATGCGCCGTGGTCGTTCTGCCTGACCGCGATCGCGCTGGCCTTCAATCTGCAGGCCGATGGCAGCGTTCTCGAGATCACCGCGAACCGGGTTCTGCTGACCATCGGCGGGATCGCCCTCGCCGCCCTGATATTGCCGCTGCTGGCAAACGCCAGAAAATCCTGAACCGACCCGCAGAAACGGTCAGGCGCCCTTGCCGTCCGCCTCATTGTCCTCCACCGGTATCAGCACCAGTTTGCCGTGGAGCACATGACGCTCGGTGATCACGTGGTCGGCGAGGTGCTTCACCATGCGCGGCTCGCCCCGGAGGATCGAGACCTCCAGACAACGATCATGGTCGAGATGAACATGGGTGCTGACGATCGAGAGGTCGTGATCGTGGTGGAAGGTGTTTGTCAGCCGGCGCGCCAGATCGCGTGCCTCGTGGTCATAGACATAGCTCAACACGCCAATGCATTCTTCCACCGCGCCGCTGTCGACGAGGGTCTGCTGCATGCCGGCGCGCGTCAGGTCGCGGATCGCCTCCGATCGGTTCTGGTAGCCGCGTTCACGGACGACCTTGTCCAACTCGTCCATCAGATTGTCGTCGAGGGTTACGGTGACGCGCTGCATGGCTCGGTTCCTTCATTGCTCCACCACCCCTTGATAGCCGCCTTCTCATCGTTCGCCAACCGGGCAGAGAGGATCAAAGCGTGACGAGGCGGCCGGACAGGCGGGCGAGCAGCGGACGGTCGTGGCTGATGACCAGCATGCCGAGATTGCGCTTGCGCACCGCGCCGATGAGGGCGTCCCAGATCTGGGCCTGGGTCAAGGGATCGAGCGGCGCGGAGATCTCGTCGGCCACGAGGTATCTTGTGCGCGGACCGAGCGCGCGCAGCACCGCGATGCGCTGCAGTTCCCCGCCCGAGATCTCGTGCGGAAAGCGGTCGTACCAACTCTTCGAAACGCCGAGCGCCTGCCGGGTCTCCTCATCGGGCGACCAGCCCTCGGCAATGATCCGTCCCACCGTCCAGCGCGGATCGACGGCGAAGATCGGCGACTGGTGGAGATACTGCACCGTGTTATAGCCCTTCGCATGGGCCTTGCCATCGACCAGCACCTCGCCGGAGGCCGGCCTGTGGTAGCCGGCGAGAAGCCGCCCCAGCGTCGACTTGCCGGCGCCCGACCGGCCGGTGAGGCCGACGATCTCGCCCGGGCGGATGGAAATATCGACCCCGTCGACCACCGGCGCGCGCACGCCGTACCCGAACCGAACGCGTCTCGCCTCAAGCATGGTCGCCACCCCGAAACTCGTTCTGCGGCAGGGCCCGCCACAGCACGCGGGCATAGGCCGTGCGCAGCCCGCCGCCGCCGCCCGAAAAACCGGCGGCATCCTCCTCGCCCTCGAGCCGGCCATCGCGAATCAGGCAGACCCGATCGGCATAGGCAAGCGCGGAGGCGAGCGAATGCGTGACCAGCAGAACCCCTTTGCCATCGCCGGCAAGCTTGCGTAGCCGCGCCAGCACGATATCGGCATTGTCGTCGTCGAGGCCGCTGGTGGGCTCGTCGGCGACGATCAGGTCCGGATCGCCGATGGTCGCGATCGCCATCAGCATGCGCCGCGCCATGCCGCCGGAAAGCTGGTGCGGAAAGGCGTTGCCCGCCTCCGCGCCGAGCCCGAACTGCGCGAGAGTCGCGGCAAGGCGGGCATCATCCGCCGGCGCACCCGCCCGCCGCGCCGCCCAGCGAAGCTGGCTGATGCAGCGCGCCATCGGATCGAGATGACTCACCGATTGCGGCATCAGCGCCATGCGTCGCCCCAGCAGGGCCGGTCGGCTCCGCTCATCGACCACCCGGCCTTCGAAGCGGATCGCGCCTGTTGTGCAGGCATTGAGCGGCAGCACACCGAACAGCGCATGGGCGATCAGGCTCTTGCCGCCGCCGGAAGCGCCGATCAGGGCAACCACCTCGCCGCGCCGCACCGAAAAGCCGATGCCGCTGACGACCGGCACCTCCCGCATCGAAAGCAGGCCGCTGTAGCGGCGAAAGCCGATGCCGAAATCGTGGAAGGAAAGAAGCGTCATGTCTCTGCCGTCCTTGGATCGAGGATCAGACGAAGGCCGTTGCCCACGGCATCGAAGCAGAGCACCAGCGCCAGCAGGCAGAGGCCGGGAAACAGGCCCAGCCACCATTTTCCGGCGGTCAGGTAGCGCATCGAATCCGCCAGCATCACGCCGATCGCCGGTCGCGTGGGATCAAGGCCGAACCCGAGGAAGGTCAGGCTCGCCTCGTGCAGGATCGCATGCGGAAACATCAGCACCAGGCCGACCAGCATCTGCGGCAGCAGATGCGGCAGGATGTGGCCAAATGCAATCGACGCCCAGGACCTGCCGAAATGGCGGGCCGCGACGACATAGGGCGCCTGCCGGATCTGCAGCACTTCGGCGCGCAATATCCGCGTCAGGCGCGGCCAGTGGGTGAGCGCGACCGCGAGCGTCACGGCAACCGGTCCGCCGCCGAGTGCAAAGCAGATCAGGATCAGCAGCACCAGATGCGGCAGGCCGATGGCGGCGTCCACCAGAAGCGACACCAGCCGGTCAACCCACTTGCCGCCGACGATGGAGACGATCGCCAGAACCGTGGCGATCAGCACCGAACAGGTCGAGGCCACAAGCCCGACCCAGAGGCTGGTGTTGAGGCCCTTCAAGGTGCGCGCCAACATGTCGTGGCCCATCTGGTCGGTTCCGAACCAGTGCTGCCAGCCCGGCGGAGACAGCCGGGCGGCGAAATCGGGGGCGACGCCCGCCGATCCCGCCATCAGCACGGCAAGGGGAACGAACAGGATCAGCGCCAGGCCGAGCGAAGCGACCGACAGCGTCCAGACCCTGTTGCCCATGCGCGGCAGGATCATCGGTTCCTGCACCGGCACGTGGAGGGTTTCAGCCATGCGCGCCTCCCGCCGTGAATTCCGCTTCCCGTATCCGCGGATCGACGAGATGATAGAGCATGTCGGCGATCATGTTGCCGATCGACACGAACAAAGTGAGGAACAGGGTAATGGCGAGCAGCAGCGGCACGTCGCCCCGCACGCCTGCGGCCACAGCAGCCTGACCGAGACCCGGATAGGCGAAGACCTGTTCAGCCAGGATCGAGCCGCCAAACAGTTCTCCAAGCGAGGCGAACAGGATGGTGATCGCCGGCAGCGCCGCGTTGCGCACCCCGTGCCGGAGCACGACGTCCCATTTGCCGGCGCCCTGGGCGCGGGCGTAAAGGGCGGCGTCAAGCTGCAGGATCTCGGCGATCTTGGCCCGCGTATGCAGCGCGACCTGCGCCACGCCGAGCAAAGTGAGGGCGGCGAGCGGCAGGGCGAGATGCTGCAGCCGCTCGGCGAAGGTGACATCGGCGGGCACGACGCCGAGCGGTCCGGCGCAACAGACCGGCGCCCAGCCGAGCTGGACAGAGAATACGATCAAGAGCAGGATCGCGATCCAGAAGGTCGGTGCGGAGGAAAGGAAATAGGCGTAGAGCCGGATCAACCGGTCGGCCCAGGAACCCGAATTCGCGCCCGCGACAACGCCAAGCACAAAACCGAAAATGCCCGAGAACAGCCATGCCAGACCCACAAGCGGCAGAGAGGTCCAGAACCGCGCGGCAATCACCTCGGAAACCGGTGCATTGTAGATCATCGAATAGCCGAGATCGCCGTGCAACAGGTTGCGCACCCACAGCGTGAACTGCGCCAAGGGCGGCTGGTCGAGCCCCCAGCGCGCCGCGATCAGGGCGCGCTGTTCCGGCCCCACCCGGGCGATATCGATGCCGAGATAGGCATTGACCGGATCGACCGGGGAGATTTTGGCGAGCGCGAAGGCGACGACGGCCACGAGAAGAAGCACGGCCGCAAGCCGCGCGACGCGCGTGGCCACCAACCTTGGGACGGAGCTCAAGCCAGGATTACTCACACGTCCATTTCCATTGTTCGATCATCGCGGTGATCGGCCATCCGTGGCCGTGCGGCTCCACCTGGGTGTCGCCGATATCTAGGCAGTCGGTGGCGAAATAGACGTGATCGAGATTGACCAGCCAGGCCCAACCGGCAAGACCGCGCGCGGAAAAGCCCGTCTGCCCGTCCCATTCCGCCGCCTGCCAGTCGGGATAGGACGCCTCGAGGCTTGCCGATTGCTGGGCATCGGCGAAATGGGCGTCGACGGTTTCGTCGGAAAAATAGCCGGGATTGTAGAATTCGATGCCGCCCCAGGCGGAATTATAGAGGCTGTAGACCTCGAGCGGACTATGGCTGCCCCAGCCGAACATGACCGGTTGCTGGTGGTCGACGCGGCCGATCTGCTCCCAGGTCGCACCCATCGGCCGGGCGGCGATCCCGAGCGATTTCAACTGTTCCGCCGTGACGACGGCAAGCGCCTGGCGCACCGAATCGGAGGCCGGATAATAGATGTCGAACGCGGCCTTCACGCCGTCGCGAACGCGGATGCCGTCATCGCCGACAGCCCACCCCGCCTCGTCCAGCAAAGCGCGCGCGCCATCCGGATCATGGGCGACGGCTGCATCGGGATTGGACCAGGGCAGTCCGTCCGCCGGTCCATAGGCCGGGCGGCCATAGCCGTTCAGCGCCACCTCGACAAGTTGCTCCCGATCGACGCCGAGATTGACGGCGCGACGGATGGCGAGATCGGACGTCACGTCGTTGCCCACCGTCTCGCCGTTCACCGCGCCGGGCGCGGTCATGGGAAAGGAAAGGCCGCGATTGTCGACGGAGGGCACGATGACCTTGCGGAACCCGTCAATGTCGTCATCCGCCATCAGTGCCGGCACGGAGATCATATCGACCTGACCGGTGCGGGCCGCGGCCAGACTGGTGTCCTCGCCCGAGAACACGAAGGTCAGACGTTCGAATTCCGGCTTCCGGCCATAATAATCCGGATTGGCCTCGACGATGAGCTGCTCCCCTTCCGTCCAGGAGACCATCTTGAAAGGGCCGGAGCCGACCGGGTTGCGGGCATAGCCGGGCCCATAGCTGTCCGACGGCACAATGCCGAGCGAGTAGAAGTTCTCCGAAAATGTCACCCAGGGGCGCTTCAGGCGGATTTCCACCGTCAGGTCGTCGATCGCCTCGGCGCTGTCCATCACCGTCAGGTCGAGCACGCCGCCGGCTTTGGCCGCCTCGTTGAAGGTGAAGGCCACGTCCTCGGCCGAAAGCGGCGTGCCGTCGCTGAAGGTCACGCCCGGCCGCAGCGTGACGGTCCAGACCAGCCTGTCGTCGGAAAGCGACCGCGCGCTGGCGAGGTCGGGAACGGTTTCAAGCGCCGCATCGCGCTTCAGCAGGGTCGACTGAAACAGCGGATGGCCATAGCGCCCCCAGCCCAGCAGCGGATCGTAGCCGGTATCCGGCTCGCCGCCGATGGCAAGGATAAGCTCGGATTTGGCGGCGGCGGGGACCGCTGCGGCGAGCACACCCGATACGATCAACACACCTGCACCGAAAATTTTCATGAAACGCCCCCTGGTTCAATGAGTAAGCAGTTTAGTACGAACGAGTATGACGTCAAGACGAAAACATCATACTTTTCTGAAGACCAAGAGAGCGTTTGATGATGAAAATCGGCGACCGAAGTCCGACGTTGCGGACGCAAAAGCCAATTGAAAGCCGGCCAGCCTGACCGGCTTCCACAGTTAAATGATAGCGCGCAGAAGAGGGAACTGTCAGAACGGACAGTTGCGCGGATACAACCGGAGACACGGCAACTCACATGGTCGCAAACCTTTCCACGCGAATAAACGCCGGCATGCGTCCACTTCATTCAAGCCCCTGAGCGCCTTTGTTTTTTTTGCTCAAACGCATATTCTAGTCGTGGCGCCCTGTGGCGGCGAGACAGGAGACGGACCGATCGCGAGCACCGACTGTCAGAATTGACAGTCATCAATTTTCAACATTAGGATGCACTAATGTATAGAGAGTTTTGGGGGACACCATGCTAAAGCCGCTATCCAACGATGTCACCAGAATCGCTTTCGCCCAAAGCCTTCCGGAGGTCAAGAGCGCCTTCACACAGAGTGTGAACAGGCTGGGTTTCGTCGGCTACAACATCAGCATCAACAGATCGACCGTCTCCGAGTTCATGGAGAAGCCGACGCTGAGCACCTTCACGACGAAAGAGCTGGACACCTATGTCAACGACAGGTGGGCCGGGCGCGATCCGCTGATGGCGCATCTGGAGTTCAACAAGACACCGCTGCTGTGGCACCAGAAGAACTGGGATATGCCCGGACAAGAGGAATACTATGATTATGTCCGTTTCCAGGGCATCATGGGCGGGCTGACGCTGTCGCTGCCGGCGCTCAACGGAAAGGCCAGTGCAATTACGCTTCTGTCCATCGACCCGACGCCGCAATCGCCTGACGTGATACCGGAGGTCACGATCCTGTCGAGCGTGGCAGTGGCGCGCCTGGCCGCGTTCAAGGAAGGCCAGTTCACCGAATATGATCTCCGCCGTTTCAAATTGCTGTCGGACCTTCAGGTGGAAATCCTGAGCTGGATGGCCAAAGGCAAGACCAACGGCGAAATCTCAAGCATCGTAGGGCGCACCGAACGCGCGATCGCCTACCATGTGAGCGAGATTCTCACCAAGCTCGACGTCACCTCGCGGGCCCAGGCGGCGGCCTTCTATGCCGCGATGGGGTTCAGCGATTGACCGGACCGACAGCGCCGCACCTCAAGGGCGCGACGGTCGCTCTGCTTACTCAGTGATGGAAGCCGGAGGCTTCTTCCTCGGAGACCGACCTGGTGATCGGATGGGATTTGAAATAGTCGACCGACGCCTTGATATCGCGGATCAGCAGCGAGCAGAGATCGATGCTGACGCCGTTGCGCACCAGAATGCGTTGGACCGCCTGATCCTCGCAATTGGCCGGAAGCGTGTAGGCCGGCACCTGCCAGCCGCGCGAGCGCAGCCTGTCGGCAAGGTCGAACAGCGTGTATTCGGTCTTCACCCCTTCCTTGAGCTTCCATGACACCGCCGGAATGCCGCGCTTCATGTCGCCGTCGAACACGATATCGACAAGCCCGGTCTTTTCCAGCTCGTCGGCGAGATAGGCGGCGCTGCGATAGCAGGCCTCATGCACCTTGCGGTAACCGTCGCGGCCGAGGCGAAGGAAATTATAGTACTGGCAGACGACCTGGCCGCCGGGACGCGAGAAGTTGAGCGTGATGTCGCGCATGTTGCCGCCGAGGTAGTTGACCCAGAAGATCATCTCCTCGGGCAGGTCCTGTTCCTCCCGCCACACCACCCAGCCCACGCCAAGCGGCGCAAGGCCGAACTTGTGGCCGGAGGCATTGATCGATTTCACCCGCGGCAAACGGAAATCCCATTCGAGCTCCGGCGCGCAGAAGGGCGCGAGGAAGCCGCCGCTGGCGCCATCGACATGGATCGGGATATCCAGCCCGGTGCGCGCCTGCAGGTCATCGAGAGCGTCCGCGACGGCCTTCACCGGCTCGTATTCGCCGGTAAAGGTGACGCCGAGGGTCGGCACCACGCCGATCGTGTTCTCGTCGCAGAG